>WFUI01000294.1 GCA_015485035.1 Mariprofundus sp. | reverse complement strand
GTGCGGAACCGTTCGCAGGGGCGGAAAATGCCCTGCCGTGGCTGGATGAGCAGGCCAATATGCGCAAGGAGAAGAATTTCTTTGAAACGCGTGTTACCGAGTATCAGACCGGAGGCGGGTTGAGTTGGTGAAATCAGTATAGGGGGGGCGGGAGGTCTTTCCTGGGCAACGTCCGAGGGCTTGAAGTTGGGAAACGCTGATGGGCGGGATTACTCGGGGCTTCCTGCCCCTCGCCCTGCGGGCCGTCACTGCGTGACGTTCAAAATCGCTCCTGCGATTTTGTCGAACCGAGCGTTCTCTTTTTGACCACACTGCGCATCATAAAAAAAGATCGCCTCCGGCGGTCTTTTTTTATGATGGCGGAGAGGGTGGGATTCGAACCCGCGTGGGGCCGTTAAGCCCCCAACCGATTTCGAGTCGGTGCCGTTATGACCGCTTCGAGTACCTCTCCGTAAGCGTGTCTGTTTATTTGGTTCCGAATGCACCCAGATTGCGTAAACGTTTTGTACGTTGGGCCAGCAGTTGATCCAATGGTTGGGCAAGAAGCTCGTTTAGTGCCTTTTCCAGCGTGTCCGCAATGAGCTCGGCGGCCTCTTCGATATTGCGATGGGCTCCCTCTTTGGGTTCAGGGATAATCGCATCAATCAGCCCCAGTGCCTGCAAATCTGTTGCGGTGGGCTTCAGCGCTTCTGCCGCATCTTCGGCAAAGGCCCGGTCACGCCAGAGGATGGCAGCACATCCTTCCGGTGAAATGACCGAATAGGTGGAGAATTGCTGCATAAACATGCGATCACCGACACCAATGGCCAGTGCGCCACCGGAACCACCTTCGCCGATTACAGTGCAAATTACGGGCACTTTCAATGCAGCCAGTTCCTGCAGGTTGCGTGCGATCGCTTCACTCTGTCCCCGCTCTTCAGCATCAATACCGGGCCATGCGCCGGCAGTATCAATAAATGTCAGCACAGGCATTTCAAAACGTTCCGCCAGCTTAAACAGGCGCAATGCCTTGCGATAACCTTCCGGGCGCGGCATGCCGAAATTTCGTTTCAGTTTTTCTTTGGTATCGCGGCCTTTCTGGTGGCCGACAATGACGACGCTTTTACCGCGAAAATTGGCAATGCCGCCGACAATGGCCGCATCATCGAAAAAGGCGCGATCACCGTGCAGTTCCTGAAAGTCATCAAATAACTGTGGAATATAATCGAGAATATAGGGGCGATCCGGATGCCGTGACAACTGGCAAATCTGGGCGCGACTTGCATTGCTGTAGGTCTGTTCGATCAGTTTATCGCGCTTGGCATTCAGGCGTTCGACTTCCTCGGCAATATTAACACCGGAACCGGATCCCATACTCGACAGGTCTTCAATTTTCGATGTCAGTTCAGCAATTGGACGTTCAAATTCAAGGTAACTGTAGGCCACTATTGTCTCTCCTGTATAATATCAAGCAATTGGCGCTGCCAATAAAATGGAATCACGCGTCAGCGCGAGCAAGGCTCGCCACCATCAACTGCCCCGCCGAAGTTGCTGTTTACGCGGAGGGTTCCACGATTTACAGCGAATATATATCGCTTCAGTTCCGAAACGCGCTTCCAGTTGCGCTTTTACATGATCAGACCAATCAATACACGGGCCGGTTGACAGAATCGCAAGACTAGCGTCAGGCAGGCGTACATGGAATGATAGCCGTGCCTTGCCTCCGCTGGCCGCAGACTTCAGGCGTGCGAGAGTTACCTCATCCCAGGCTATGCTGGCGGCAGAAATCTGAATTTCGGTCACCAGTTCCGGCAAAATCATATCGAGCGCTGCAATCGCTTCGGCCACCAGGGTTGGCTCATCCCCTCTGGATTTATCCACTCTGGCCGCGACCAGCAGCGGTTGGTCCGCGGCCAGTAATTCTGCGGATTCGCTGTAGAGCCTGGAAAAACAGACCATCTCGGCCTGTCCATGCAAATCCTCCACCTGGATAAATGCCATGGTGCCGCGACCGCCGTGATACTGGCGGATACTGGAAATGCCAACCGGAATGACAACCTGGGCACCATCTTCGTGAGTCGCCAGCTGACTTAAATTGCAATTGCCCAGCCCACTGGATCGATCCAGATATGCTTCCAGCGGATGTCCGGTCAGATAGAAACCGAGTACCTCGCGCTCTGCCTGCAAACATTCTCCCGGACTCCAGACCTGTGTCAGCGGAAACCCGTGATGGTTTTCAGGTTCAGCCAGTTCAAACAGGGCGGATTGGTTGGAGGCAAACTCCTTACGTTTACGACTCAGTTGCTCAAGGGTGTCGGAAAGCCCTTCAAGAGCTGCCTGCTGATGCGGAATAAGTTCATTCAATGCGCCCGCCTTGATCAGCGCTTCCAGAATGCGTTTATTGAGTGTGCGGGCAGGGCTGCGCAGTATCAAATCCTCAAAACTGGCAAAGGCACCATTGTTTTTGCGTTCGGCAACAACCGTTCGAATAGCTGCTTCTCCCACCCCTTTGATGGCCCCCAGACCGTAGCGAATCGCGTTATTTTCCGGTCGGAACTCCCAGTCCGAGGCATTGATATGCGGTGGCAGGATCTCGATATCCATATTACGGCAGTCCGTGACAAGAATAGCTACCTTGTCGGTATTGCCCATGTCGCAGGAGAGCGTAGCAGCCATGAACGCCTGCGGGAAATGTGCTTTGAGATAGGCCGTTTGATAAGATATCAGTGCGTAGGCTGCAGAATGGGATTTATTGAAACCGTATCCGGCGAATTTCTCCATCAGATCGAAAATCTGCTCGGCCTTGTCGAGGTTGATCTTCTGCTGTTCAGCTCCGGCCATGAAAATTTTACGTTGTATGGCCATCTCTTCCGGTTTTTTCTTACCCATGGCACGGCGTAGCATATCAGCCTGTCCCAATGTAAAGCCGGCCAACACCTGGGCAATCTGCATCACCTGTTCCTGATACAAAATGACACCATTGGTTTCCTGCAGAATCGGTTTCAGCTGCTTCAACGGGTACACAATTTCCTGGCGTCCGTGTTTGCATTCAATATAGGTGTCCACCATGCCCGATTCCAGCGGTCCGGGCCGATACAGTGCCACCAGTGCAATAATATCTTCAAAACAATCGGGGCGCAGACGGGTGAGCAGGTCGCGCATACCGGAGGATTCCACCTGAAATACGGCACCGGTCTGACCGCGCTGCATCAGCTTGAAGGTGGCGGCATCATCCATTGGAATCGTGGTGATATCAAAATGCTGTGCTTCAGGGCGCGGGTCGTACTGCTTGAGTAATTTACAGGCGATATCAATGACGGTGAGTGTTTTCAGGCCCAGGAAATCGAATTTGATCAGGCCGACTTTTTCGACGTTGGCCATATCCCACTGCACAACCTTGCCTTCTTCGCCGGCGACCTTGAATAGCGGCGCTGTTTCGGTCAGCGGTTCACGGCTGATAATCACGCCGGCAGCATGTTTCCCTGCATTGCGATGACATCCTTCCAGTCTTCTGGCCAGCTCAAACAGGCGTGCGACGTCATCATCCTGTTCTATCATTTCGGCCAGTTTGGGCTCTTCCACCAGTGCTTTTTCCAGCGTCATTTTCAGATCGTTGGGAATCAGCTTGGCAATGGTATTGACCTTGGCCAGTTCCATGTCCAGCACCCGGCCGACGTCGCGAATCACCGCCTTGGCCTTCATCGAACCGAATGTAATGATCTGGGATACTTTATCCTCACCGTATTTGTCGGTGACGTAGCGGATTGCTTCTTCACGACGGCTCATACAGAAGTCGATATCAAAATCCGGCATGGAAACGCGTTCCGGATTCAGGAAGCGTTCAAACAGCAAACCATATCTGATCGGGTCCAGATCGGTGATTTTCAGGCAGTATGCAACCAGAGAACCGGCTCCGGAGCCACGGCCGGGGCCAACCGGAATACCCTGATTTTTCGACCATGTAATAAAATCCGATACAATCAGAAAATAACCGGGGAACTTCATTTTCTCAATAATATCCAGTTCAAAGGCCAGTCGATCATCATAAACCTGCCGGTCAGCATCCGGGCTTCCGGCAACAATCGCAGGCCAGCGGGCATCCAGTCCTTCACGGGACTGCAAACGCATATAGGCACTCAGTTCCATATCCACCGGAGGCTGAAAATCCGGCAACTGGTAGTGGCCAAATTGCAGGTCTACGTTGCAGCGATTGGCGATATGCAGGCTGTTTTCCATTGCTTCGGGGATATCTTCAAACAGTTCGGTCATTTCTTCATACGATTTCAGATAATATTCCGGTGTAAAGAATCCGGACACATCATCGCTCAAACTGCGATTCTGTTGCAGGGCAAGCATGGCCTCAAAAGCCTGAAAATCTTCGCGAGCCAGAAAATGGGAGTTGTTACTGGCCACCAGCGGGATATCCAGTTCATGTGCCAGTGCAATCAGCTGTCTGTTAATATCCTCCTGACCGGCCGCACCGTGTCGTTGCAATTCAAGGAAGAAACAATTGTCGTGGAACATGTTTTTGTAGGCCAGCGCCGCCTGTCCGGCTCCCTGTCGATCCCCTTTTTGCAGCAGTTGCTCCACCTCCCCGTTCCAGCCGGATGAGAGTGCAATCAGACCATCGGCGTATTCAGCCAACAATGGTTTTCCAACCCGGGGTTTGTAATAGAAACCTTCCAGATAAGAGATGGAAATCAGCTTTAACAGATTTTTCCAGCCATGATTATTGCGCGCCAGCAGTACCAGTTGCTGGAAGCGTGGCCCCCTTGGTCCTTCGGATACACGTTTGGTGTGATCATCGCAGAGATAGACTTCACAGCCCAGAATCGGCTTGATACCCATGCGCATGGCTTTACTGTAAAACTCGATGGCACCGAACAGGTTGCCGTAATCAGTGAGAGCTACTGCCGGTTGTTTGAGCTCAACCGCCTTTTTGAGCAGGCTGTCGACTGACGTACTTGCTCCCAGCAGGGAGAAATCCGAATGGTTGTGCAGATGAACGAATGGAGCAAAACGCATACCGCGAGCATAGCGCTGGTGCATTCATTTTGCACCCGTCATAAAAGCCTGAAAGCCGGACATGGTGGTTTGATGCATGCACGGTCTTTTTCCCCGACTGGATGATGGAAGCGTGTTTTGAATCAGTTATTTCATCTCCGGAAGTTTATCCGTTCCGGCTCTTTCCGCCCTTACTTTTTTGACGACAAGCAGTGCTTCAATCAGTACCCATCCGGCCAACAGGAAAATTACTGTCCCAACAATGGCTACAGTCCACTGCTCTTTACCGATGGCTTTGAATATACCCATCACCATACCGGAGATGGTAGCGCCGAGTACCAGCAGCATGGGTAACAGGGTGTACAGAATCGGTTTCTTTTTTCGGTACAAATAGATTGTTACGGTGAGCAGCGTCAGTCCGGCCAGAATCTGGTTGGTGGTGCCGAACAGGGTCCACAGAAACAGACCGGCAGGTTTGCCATCCATTTTGAAAAAGGCGAAGAAACCAATGGAGGCAATCGCGAGGGAGGTGGCAATATAGCGGTTACCGAGTGCTTTAACGCCGATGGTCTGACCAATTTCTTCCAGATTAAAACGCAGCAAGCGTGCGCCGGTATCGACTGATGTCATGGCAAAGCCGACGACAACCACGGAGATAAAGGCAGCTGCGTAATCCAGCGGAATACCGAGCTGATGAATAAAGTTGGCATTGCCCTGAATAAATATGCCGAGTTTCTGATGCAGACCGGCAGCTTTGTCCCATGAACCGTAGAAGGACTCCCAGTCGGCGCGTGTGGCGAATGCGCCGGCTGTCGTGGCCAGCACAGCCAGCAATGCCAGCAATGATTCTCCGACCATACCGATATAACCGACAAAGGGGGCATCGCTTTCTCTGTTTAACTGCTTGGAGGTTGTACCTGATGCCACTAAACCGTGAAAACCGGAAACCGCACCGCAGGCAATGACAATGAACAGGAAGGGCATCATTGGTGGTGCACCAACCGGGTTCGGATTAATCGCTGGTGCAACCCAGTCCGGCGACAGAATGAAAAACCCGGCCAGCATTGAGAACAATGCCAGATACAATAACAACGAATTGAGAAAATCACGGGGCTGTAATAACAGCCAGACCGGCAACACGCTGGCAATAAAGGCGTAAATCAGTAATGACCATGTCCAGTCACCGACCGAAAATCCGGTCACCGGCATATCCAGGCCGATGCGCGTGGTGATCAGCATCAGCACAAAGCCGATGCCGATCATGGGCCAGAGGGGCAGGTTCTTTTTGTAGACCAGAAAACCGATCACCATGGCAATCAGCATCAGGGAGTAGGTCGGGAATACTGCTTCCGGATGTGCAGTCACCGGGATATTGGCTGCATCAGGGGCGGCAAACAGGCCGGAAATCACCAGTACAAATACACCCATGGCCAGTGCTACGAGGAAAAAAATCACCAGCAGGAACAGCAAGCGCGTACGCGGACTGATAACATCGCGTGCGATTGTGCCGACGCTCTGGCCTTTGTGACGAATGGACAGGACGAGGGCGGAAAAATCATGCACAGCGCCTACGAGAAGTGTACCGAATACCACCCAGCATAATGCCGGCACCCAGCCCCAGATAACAGCAATGGCAGGCCCCAGCATCGGTGCGAGACCGGCAATAGAAGCAAAATGATGACCAAACAGGACATATTTATTGGTCGGGATGTAATCGACATTATCACGCATGGTATGGGCTGGCGTGGCAGCGTTATCATCCAGTGCAAAAATTTTCCTGGCCAGAATACCTTTGGCATAAAAACGGTAAAACAGCAGATAAAAACACAGTACTGTGATCGCCATGACGACTGGGCTCATGCGTATTGCCTCCCAATAAAATGATCCCCGCACACGATATGATTCATGGCTGCGTTCCCGGCACCTGTTCCAGTACGATTTGGCTCAAGGCGCGGATATGCGCTTCGCTGTCATTCAGAGCCGGAATGTAGCGGTATTGCTCGCCACCACTGTTCAGGAAGTAGTCACGGTTTTCGCAACCGACCTCCTCCAGTGTTTCCAGACAATCAGCGGCAAATCCGGGACAAATCACATCGACAGATTTCACACCCTCCTTGCCCCATGCTTTCAGGGTTGCATCGGTATACGGCTGGATCCAGGGCTCTCTGCCGAAGCGGGATTGAAATGAAATGGCAGCCTTATCTTCATCCAGCCCGAGCGCTTCGCGCAACAGGGATGCTGTTTTGCGGCAATGGCAGGGGTATGGGTCTCCGGCCTTGAAATAACGTTCGGGTATCCCGTGAAAACTCATCAGTAAACGTTCTGACTGGCCATGTTGCTGCCAGTGCGTCCGCACACTGTCTGCCAGTGCGGCGATGTAGGCAGGGTACTGATGGTAGGCATCGACCATATGCAATGCCGGAACCCGTCGCCATGTTTTCAGCACATCGGCAACGGCATCGAAAATGGATGCGGTGGTGGTTGCCGAATATTGCGGATACAACGGCAGAATGATGATGGTGCGGCAGTTTTTTTCGCGCAATGCTTCCAGGCCGGCCTCAATGGATGGCTTGCCATAACGCATGGCCAGTTCCACATGTACAGAATCCCCGGCTTTTTCATGCAGGGCTCTTTGTAATGCAGTGCATTGTTTCTTTCCGATGGCCAGCAGCGGTGAGCCGTCATCGGTCCATACTGTCTGATAAGATTTGGCTGATCTGGCCGGACGAATATTGAGAATGACACCGTGCAATATCAGCCACCACAGCCAGCGGGGTTGCTCCACCACGCGCGGATCCCAGAGGAATTCTTTCAGATAGGTGCGCAGGGCTGATGCCGTCGGTGCTTCCGGTGTGCCGAGATTGGTCAGCAGCACGCCGGTGCCGACCGGTTGCTTATGCTCAAAATCCTGTTGCGCGCTATAGCTCATTCAAACTCCATTCATTCAAAGGCAACATCTTTCACCACAGAGTACGCGAGTTTCACAGAGTAAAACCAGAAAAAACACATGAAGTCAGATGATTGATCAGTTTTTTGGAAAACTCATTGCATCCAATGCTTTCTGGTTTTGACTTTCCTCTGTGTACTCTGCGGTGAAACGCTTTTGACCATTCCCTTTCCTCAAACAATGCGAAAATCCTTGCAGTTATCCGGCAAATGACCAGCAGAAAATTCAATATGCTCGACTTGTGCATAACTCGGCCCGTGTTTCAGCCATTGTTTCATACTATCAAGCCGTTCGGTCTCGCCACAGATTATCGCTTCGACACTACCATCCGGGCAATTGCGCACCCATCCTGAAATGCCGAGTTTTCGGGCTTCTATTTGTGTGTAATAGCGAAATCCCACGCCCTGCACCCGGCCCTGAATGGTGACATGAATGCAGTCTTTCATAAGGCGTCGGATTTCAGAATCGTATCTCTGGCCTGCGCATCGGTGTGCGGATAATCGGTGGAATAATGCAGGCCACGGGATTCATGCCGTTGCTGGGCGCTTTGTATAATCAATTCCGCCATCAGGGCCAGATTACGCAATTCCAGCAAATCCTGGCTGACCGGATGTTTCCAGTAATAGGCAGCAATTTCATCCTGAATCAGACGCAGGCGGCGTCTGGCCCGTCGTAAACGTTCATTGGAACGCACAATGCCGACATAATGGGACATGGTGGCACGAATTTCATCCCAGTTCTGTTTGATTTGAATGCGTTCAGTTTCCGGCACGATGCCGGAGGCATCCCAGCAGGGAACCGGACACACCGGCATATCCGGTTGTTTCAATACATCGGTTGCGCAGTAATCAGCCATAACCAGACATTCGAGCAGGGAGTTACTGGCCAACCGGTTCGCTCCGTGCAGTCCGGTCGCAGCGGTTTCACCAATCGCATACAGCCCCTCAATATCAGTGCGCCCATGAACATCCGCTTTGATACCGCCACACAGATAATGCGCCGCAGGCACCACGGGTATGGGTTCTGTTGTCATATCCAGCCCCAGCTCCAGCAATCGGGCATGGATATTGCGAAAATGATCCACAATCGCGGTCTTGCCAATCGGGCGCGCATCCAGATACATGCAGTCCGCGCCCTGCTTTTTCATCTCGTAATCAATGGCGCGTGCCACAATATCACGCGGTGCCAGTTCGGCCCGTTCATCATACTCCGGCATAAAGCGGCGGCCCTGCTGATCGACAAGCTGTGCCCCTTCGCCGCGCAAGGCCTCGGAAAGCAGCATATTGGAGCCCTGACGATGGAACAGGCAGGTGGGGTGAAACTGGATAAACTCGAGATTCATCACCGAACAACCGGCTCGCCAGGCCATGGCGATACCGTCGCCGGAAGCGGCATGCGGGTTGGAGGTGTACAGATAGACTTTTCCGGCACCGCCGGTGGCCAGAATGGTCTGTTTGGCCGCAATGGTAAGTACCTCACCGTCCGGATTCAGGATGTATGCGCCCAGACAACGATTCTGCTGATATTTTCCGATCCGACGCGAAGTAATCAGATCAATGGCCGCATGTTGTTCGAGGCGCTGAATATTGGCATGCGGTGCAACCTGTGACAGCAATGCCTCACTGATAGCACGTCCGGTGGCATCTTTGGCATGGGCAATGCGGCGGCTGCTGTGCCCTCCTTCGCGGGTCAAATGCAGCGCCCCGTTCTTTCTGTCAAAAAGCGTGCCGATTTCGACCAGTTCGTCAATGATTTCCGTACCGTGACGCACAATTGCACGCACCACATCTTCATGGCACAGGCCTGCTCCGGCTGCGAGGGTATCCTGCACATGCGATTCGAAGGAATCTTTATCAGAAGAGACCCCGGCAATGCCGCCCTGTGCATACCAGGTACTGGAATCCTGGAATGTACCCTTGTTGACCAGTATTACCTGTCCGTGTGGCGCCAGCCTGCTGGCCGCAAGCAAACCGGCAGCACCGCTGCCGATAATCAGGAAATCCGTTTTCAACTGTTTTGCCGACACACTCATATCGGCGAAGGCTATCCCAGCCGGTTCAATATTTCACATTCAGCAATCATTCCGTATCTTATGGCATATTACAGTGGCGTTTTACGCAGCCTGAGCGCATTGGTAATCACCGAAACGGAAGAAAAGCTCATCGCTGCCGCCGCAATGATCGGCGACAACAGCAATCCGAATACCGGATACAATGCACCTGCGGCAATCGGCACACCGGCGGAATTGTAAATAAAGGCAAAAAACAGATTTTGGCGGATATTTTTCATCGTCGCGCGGGATAAACGACGCGCCCGCACAATGCCGGTCAGATCACCCTTGATCAGGGTTACGCCGGCCGATTCCATCGCCACATCGGTGCCTGTGCCCATGGCAATACCGACATGCGCCTGCGCCAGTGCCGGCGCATCATTGATGCCATCACCGGCCATCGCCACAATCCTGCCTTCATCCTGCAAGCGCTTCACCACAGCAGCTTTCTGATCCGGTAGCACATCGGCTTCAAAACGATCAATGCCCAGCTTGGCAGCCACAGCGGATGCGGTATTGTGATTATCGCCGGTCAACATCACCACTTCGAGGCCCTCATCATGCAGTGCTGTAATCGCATCCGGGGTAGAAGCCTTGATTGGATCGGAAACGCCAATCAATCCGGCCAGCTTGCCGTCTACAGCCAGGTACATCACCGTTTCTCCACCACGCTGATGTTCTTCAACGAATTCAGCGACGGCTTCAGTGCCGATACCATTGTCTTGCATCAGCCTGACATTACCCAGCAGCACTGCCTTGCCGCCAACGCTGGCGCTGACGCCTTTGCCGGTAATCGCGTTGAAGCCTTCGACGAATTCCGGCTCTATTCCTTTCGCTGTCGCACCGGCCACAATGGCTTCAGCCAGCGGATGTTCACTGGCTCGTTCCAGACTGGCCGCCATGCGCAAGACCTGATCTTCATCGATGTTTGTATCAATGGCTGCCACAGCCCGCACCGTACTCAGGCTCGGTTTTCCCTCGGTCAGCGTGCCGGTCTTGTCGACCACGACGGTATCCACCTTTTCCATGATCTCCAGTACTTCGGCATTCTTGATCAGCACACCGGCTGTCGCACCGCGACCGGTTCCAACCATGATCGAAATCGGCGTGGCCAGCCCCAGCGCGCAGGGACAGGCGATAATCAGCACGGCCACCGCATTGACAATCGCATGTGCCAAACGCGGTTCCGGCCCGACCAGCATCCAGACAGCAAACGCAATCAGGGCAATGCCGACCACAGCCGGCACAAAATAACCGGCCACTGTATCAGCCATTTTCTGAATCGGTGCACGCGAGCGCTGCGCCTCTGACACCATGTTGACGATCTGTGACAGCAGTGTATCGGCACCGACTTTTTCGGCCCGCATCAGCAACGAGCCGTTGCCATTGACGGTTGCGCCAATCAGTTTTTCTCCGGGCCCCTTCTCGACCGGCACCGGTTCGCCGGTCACCATCGATTCATCCACATTGCTCTCGCCCTCGATCACAAGGCCATCGACCGGCACCTTTTCGCCGGGGCGAATACGCAACACATCACCGGCCACCACATCTTCCAGCGGCACGTCAACCTCTGTTCCATCCTCGGCCACGCGCCGCGCTGTTTTCGGCGCCATGCCCAACAACAGTTTAATCGCTTCATTGGTGCGCGAACGGGCGCGCAATTCCAGGACCTGCCCCAGCAACACCAGTGTCGTAATCACCGCGC
>WFUI01000293.1 GCA_015485035.1 Mariprofundus sp. | reverse complement strand
GTGAAAGCATCCAGATTTTCGCCCGAACGCTGCGTTTCCGGATCAAAACGGCGAATTGATTCGATATCATCACCAAACAGGTCGATACGTAATGGCGTTTCCTCGGTGGCTGGCCAGATATCGAACAGACCACCACGAGCGGCAAATTCACCCGGAGCCAATACGCGTTCTGCTGTGATCATACCAGCTTCGGCTAAACGCGTTTTCAAACTGATAATGTCCAGTGGCATATTGATTTTCAGTTGCCAGACATGGGCAGCGACTGTTTCCGGTGGCGCAATTCGTTGCAGCCAGGCCGGCAGTGCCGTTAATACCATACCTTTCGGTTCGGGTGTGTTGAGCAGTCGTCCCAATGTGGAAAACCGTTCGCCGACAATACCGTGGTATGGGGAAACGCGGTCGTAAGGTAGCACCTCCCATGCCGGAAACCGCCATAACAGTTCGGGTTGATCTTGCAGGAAAAAAGCGATTTCTTCGCTCAGCTGGCGGTAGCTGCGTAAATCAGGGCAAATCCAGACATGTAATCGGTTCGAGCGTGCCATGTTTGCCAGATGCCAGGCCAGTCCGGATAAAGGGTGTGGCGATGTTTGGTCCTGTGGATTGTCTGTTGCTGTACTCATTGGGGCGCGCATACTGCCGCAGTATAGTAAACGGTGCAGCAATGAAATCTTGTCAGGGGCTGATTGCGCAAGTTGATTTGCGGAACTTTGGATCAGGAGGCTAAGGTGTCATGATTGTCGGAATCAGCATTTCATGCCTTTGATGGCTGGTGTAGAGTGGCGCGAGGCAAAATGGAAAGGGGAGCTTTGGCGATGAGTGCTAATAGTAAAATACTGCCAACGAATGAAGAAGCTCTCCGGCTGGCCCGGCAGGATACCTTGCGTTTGCAGGAATTGCTGGCGGGTATGCATGAATGCGAACTCGCGGATTTGCTGCTCTCCTGCCGAAATGATGAAGAACGCCTGGCTATTACGCAGCACATTCCTGATGAACTGTTGGGTGATGCCCTGCTCGAATTACCCGAAGGCATGCAGGAAGGTTTGCTTGCCTTGCTCAAACCCGGCGAGATCGAAGGTGTGGTGGAGCACCTTGATTCTGATGATGCCACTGACCTTCTGCAGAATATCGACAAGGACGTTGCCGATGAAATAATCGAACGGCTGGAGCCGGCCGAGCGGCGTGAGATTAAGCCACTGATGGCTCATGATGAGGAGTCTGCCGGCGGTTTGATGCAGGTCGAGCTGTTCAAGGTGCGCCACGACTGGAGTGTTGAGAAGGTTATTCAGGTGCTGAGGCGCTTCGGTAAAGAGATCGAAAATCTGCATTACGTCTATGTGGTTGATGATGATGATTTGCTTGTCGGTGTGCTGAGTCTTCATGCGCTGTTGTTTGCCAGCCCCGAGACTGTCGTGACTGAAATTGCCAATGTCGATTTTCCACGTGTCACGGCAGGGCAGGATCAGGAAGAGGTTGCCCGTATTTTTGATAAATACGATATGCTGGCTTTGCCGGTGGTAGACGATGCCGGCGTTCTGGTTGGCCGTATTACAGCCGATGATGTGATTGACGTGATTCAGGAAGAGGCGACCGAGGATATGTATCGGCTGGCTGCGCTTTCCGACCAGGATGACTTATCTGAGCCGGTGGCAAAAACCACCCGACGTCGTGGTGTCTGGCTGGCAGTCAATCTGCTCACAGCCATTATTGCATCACTTGTCATTTCCCGGTTTGAAGCAACGCTTTCCCAGATTGTGGCGCTGGCGATACTGATGCCGATTGTGGCCAGTATGGGTGGGATTGCAGGTACCCAGACACTGACGGTTATTGTGCGCAGTATTGCCCTTGGAAGGGTGACTTTTGATAATGCACGCCGTGCTTTAATGAAAGAAGTGTCTGTGGGGCTACTTTCCGGACTGATATTTGCTGTTATCATGGGTGTTATCGCCTCCTTCTGGTTTCCTGAACTTGGTTTCAGACTGGGCTTGATTATTGCGGCGGCGATGATGGTCAATTTGTTCATGGCAGGACTTGCCGGTGCTATGATCCCAATGACACTACAGCGACTGAATATAGATCCTGCCCTTGCTTCCGGAACAATTCTGACCACGGTTACCGATGTGGTTGGCTTTTTCTCTTTTCTGGGTCTGGCTACGATTTTCCTTGTTTAACAAGATTGGGATGTTTTTGTCATTTTGCATCAGGTACGATGCCTGAACTTGACATTATTTCTTTTTTATAAGATAAGTTGCACTGTTTCGTGCTAGTATCGCTTAAGCGGCGGAGGGTAAGTGTCCTTTTTTTCAAGTAAGTCTGGAAACCTGATAGGGGTGGATATTGGTTCAACCAGCATCAAGCTGGTGCAATTATCCAAATCACGTTCGGGTTTTGAGCTGGTGTCAATGGCGGAGGCGCCCTTGCCACGTGATGCAATTGTTGAAAACACCATTATTGACACCGCATCTATTTCCGATGCTCTGACCGAGGCTTTAAGGCGTGCTCGTCCGTCGACGAAGAATGCAGCACTGGCTGTTTCCGGCAATGCCGTGATTATTAAAACGATCAAGATGCCATTGATGACCGAGTTCGAGCTGGAAGCTCAAATTGAGTATGAAGCCGACCAGTATGTTCCCTATGATATTGATGATGTATTCCTGGATTTTTATATCCAGGGGATTTCTGCTGATGATCCCGAGCAAATGGATGTGGTGCTGGTTGCCTGCAAGCGGGAGGTCGTTGAAGATTATCAACAAGTCCTTAATGAAGCCGGCCTGCATGTGAAATGTATGGATTGTGATGTCTTTGCTCTGGAGAATGCGGCTGAAATAACTGATGAACATACAGCAGTCACAGGCAGTGAATACTCACTGCCGGACGAAGATGCAGAGGTCAATGCGCTGATTAATATTGGTGCCAATATGATCAATATTAATGTTCTGATTGATGGTCGTTCGGCATTTGTACGTGACCAGTTTTTTGGCGGGCAGAATCTGACCGAAGAAATTCAGAAAGAGCATCACATCAGCTATCAGGCTGCCGAGCAGTTAAAAATAGAGAACTTTGAAGATATATATCCGGATGCGCTGGAGCGATTTTATATCGATTTGACTTCCGAGTTGGTACGTTCACTGGACTTTTATGGTGACCGGGGTTCTGAATTTCCGGTGCGTAAGTTGTGCCTCAGCGGTGGTTGCGCATTATTGCCTGACATTGCCACGGAGTTAGAGCAGAGGCTGGGTATCGATACAAGCGTATTGAATCCATTTGATAATATTACTATTCCATCCGATAAATTTGATGTCGACAGGCTGAAGAAAATCGGCCCGATGATGATGGTGCCTGTCGGGCTGGCCTTACGGAATTTTGACAAATGATTCGTATTAACCTCATCCCCTACAGGTCAGCTCGCCGCAAACAACAAATCATCTGGCATGTCAGCTCGTTCTTTGCTGTCATTGTTGTGGCTGGTTTGTTCGGTCTGGGGGCGCACACTGTTGCTTCGATACAGCTTTCGGATTTGAAGGAAGAATCCATTCTGATACAACAGCAGAATGAAATCCTGAAGAAAAAAATCGGTAAAATTAAAAATCTGGACAGTTTGCGAGCTGACGTTGAGCGGAAACTGGAGCTTGTTGACAGATTGCAGGCAGGACGCTTCCGTTCCCTGAAAACATTGAATGCTATTGCCCGCATTATTCCTGAAAACGTCTGGCTGGATATGATCGCAGATCATGACGGTAATATCGAACTTTCCGGTTTGGGAGAAAGCAACAGGGCTGTAGCCAGCTTCATGCGCAGGCTGGATCAGTCAGCTGTCTTTTCCGATGTTCGGCTGGGTGAAATCAACAGGGTTGTGGTGAATGGATTGCCGATGCGACGTTTTAGTTTGAGTTTGTCACGTGTTGAAAAAGTGCCGGTGAAAACATCACAGGCATTAAAATCGAACCGTGGCACGGAATGGTATCCTGATGCTTGAGTCCATGAAGCTTTCCATATACGAATCTCTGCGGGCCATTTTGCCATTGCCGCTATGGCAAAAACTGACATTTCTTTTGGCGGTGTTTGTTCTGATCCTGGCTGCGTATTTTTATCTCGGCTGGATGCCGCTGCAGGAGGCGATTACGAAGCAGGAATCGCAACTGCAACTGCAGAAAATGATGCTGCTCAAGAACCAGCGAATGGCCCATAATCTGGCGCGTAAACAGGAAGAATATGCCAAGTTGGAGAAGCAGTTGAAAGTGGCATTGAATATGTTGCCCAAAAAATCCCAGATTCCGGATTTACTGGAAAATGTATCATGGGCAGGCAAGGACTCCGGCCTGGAATTCAAGATGTTCAAGCCGGGTCGGGATGTGACCAGACAAATTTACGCCGAAGTACCGGTGACATTCAATATAGGTGGCAGTTTCCGGCAGTTGCTGACTTTTTTGAAGCGGGTTGGAGAAATGCCACGTATTGTCGATGTAAAGAATCTGGTTCTGAAAAAAGGGAATGCCGGCAATATGTTGTCTATTTCAGGCCAGGCAGTGACTTACCGGTTTGTGGACGATAAACCCCAAAAGGCACATAAAGGGCGGCGACAATAGCATGTTGGATGTCCGGGAGAGACAAATGAGACACGGAATGAATGACTGGTTTGCAAGATGGCGATCTGTTGGTCGGTTTATCCCGGAGATGGTCATGGTGATTGCACTGGTTTGTTCTCATGCATCGCCGGCAGTGGCTGCAAGCATTGAAGGTCTGAAGCTGCTCTCGGATAAGGCGGGCCAGAGTTTACGTATCGGCATGGATGAACCCGTTGAATATCAGGTGTTTAATCTTGTAGGGCCGAAACGCCTTGTGCTCAGCTTCCCCGCCACATCCCTGTCCGACGGTATTCGGCCGATGCAGGGCGATGGCGGGGTTTTGAATGTTGTGCCGTCGCAAGACAGCGATGGCGTACGCATTGAAATCGGTCTGACTGCCGGAACAAAATATGAAATCACCGAAAAGGGTAAGGATTTGCTGGTGTTGTTTACCACTAAGTCCGGTAAGCAAGCTACTGCCGATGGTGCCGTGCTACAGGATATTGAAGTGAGGGATAAAGGTTCGGTCACTGAATTGATTCTGCGGGGACAGCATCTGGATGCCAATCACAACGCACTTGTGACTAATGAAGGTAAAACCATGGTGATTGATTTCTGGGGGGGCAAGTCAAACCTGCCAAAAGAATATTATACCTTTACATCTCCGCAGTTGAATCATGTTGCCATCGGTGTGGCCGAGGGGCGAATACGCCTGGTTGTTTCCCTGCGTTCCGGCATTGGTGATATTCATCAGATTGATACCAGCACAAACGAAATGATTGTGCGGTTCGGGCAGATAAAGCAGGCAGCGCATTCAGGAGCCATTGTTGTCGAGGCTGTGGACTTTCAGCCTGATGATCGCATTGCCCACCTCGTGATTCGCACTGACAAGGCCGACCCGGTGATCAATTTGAAGGAAGAAGATGGTAAAATTGTGCTGGATTTGAAGCATGCCCGGTTGGCTGACGGGCAGGAGCGTACCCAGGATGTGCGTGCTTTCCCGGGGCCGGTCAAACAGATTGACAGTTATAGTATTCATAAGGACGTTCGGATTGTGGCACGACTGCGTCAAAAGTCTGTGGTGACTTCGTATCAGGTTGGTAATGTATTGACGGTCACGATGAAACCAGTGGATATGATAACCATGCAAGGCAGTGACAGCACGGCCAGGAAAGAAAAAATCTATACCGGACAAAAGGTCAGTTTTGAATACAAGGATATCGATATTCGCAATGCCCTGAAGTTGATCGCTGAAATGTCCGATCTGAATATCATTATGTCTGATGATGTGACGGGAGTACTGACCATGCGGCTGGTGGATGTGCCGTGGGATCAGGCGCTTGATCTGATTCTCTCAGCCAAGGGCCTGGGCAAGGAGAGGAATGGCAATGTTATAAGAATTGCACCGCTGGATGTATTAAG
>WFUI01000292.1 GCA_015485035.1 Mariprofundus sp. | reverse complement strand
TTCCCGGGCTCGGCCACCGTGTCTATAAAACCAAGGATCCGCGCGCGACCCTTTTGCAGAAACTATATGTGAAACTAACCGAAAAACTGGGCCCCGACCCCACCTATGAAATCGCCAGCCGCATTGAGGAACTGTCCAGACAGACTCTGGGCAAAAAGGGTATCTGCCCGAATGTCGATTTCTATTCCGGCATCGTTTATCGCAAACTGGGTATTCCGACTGATCTGTTCACACCTATTTTTGCAGTGGCCCGCGTAGCCGGCTGGCTCGCACACTGGAAAGAACAACTCGGGCATGGTCGAATCTATCGCCCGCAGCAGATTTACACAGGCCAACATGGACAGGCCTATATTCCCATGGAAAAGCGTGATTAAGCCAGGCTGTGTTCGCCTGCGTGATTGAAGCATCGCGCTCCCGGGCAAGCTGGTGTGAACAGGCCGGGTTTGTAAATCATCCGGTTTTGACGCTAATATGCGCGCCAAAACCATTGAGAGGTACAGTATGACTGTAGCAACAGCACGCCATATTCTGGTGGATAGTGAAGAAAAATGTCAGGAACTGAAAAAGTCGATTGAAGCCGGTGCGGATTTCGCTGAAATTGCGCGTAACAATTCAAGCTGTCCGTCCGGTCGCAGCGGTGGTGACCTGGGTGAATTTGGTCCGGGCATGATGGTTCCGGAGTTCGACAAAGTGGTGTTTTCTGCTGAAGTCGGCACCGTACAGGGGCCGGTAAAGACCCAGTTCGGTTATCATTTACTGGAAGTAACCAGCCGCAGCTGATTTACGGTAATGTTTAAATTAAACGGGGTGGCTTGCAGAAGGCGCCCCGTTTTTTTTACCATTATGAATAAACCGGCATAATTTCTGTTTGCGGGCAGTCCTTAACTGCTCCAGCATCTGGCTGCCATGCACGTTTTGAATCGATTTTATCCGCAACTGTTGGCCGGCCTGTTTTTACTTTTTTTTATCTGGCTGGGCATTGCCCCTGTTTCAAGGGACGTCTGGGTCGCCGAGGTGGTTCCGGTTGTCGGCATTTTCAGCTTGCTGGTATTTTCATTCAGGTTTTTCCGATTCAGTAATATCGCCTATACCCTGATGGCAATCTGGCTGTTCTGGCATACGGTTGGTGGTCATTTCACATTTGCCAATGTTCCATTTCAGTGGGTAACTGATCTGTTTGGTTTCGAACGGAATCATTTTGATCGGGTGGGACACTTTGTGGTTGGTTTTTATGCCTTTGCCATGATGGAGTGGTTGCTTCGGAAAGGCTACTGCGGATTGCTGCTGGCCACGTTATTCAGCCTCTTTTTTATCATGAGTGTGGCTGCCGGATACGAAATCGTTGAGTGGTGGTATGCCGTGGCTGATGGCGGTGATGCCGGCATTAAGTTCCTTGGTTCACAAGGAGATATTTGGGATGCACAAAAGGATATGCTGGCTGATACTCTGGGGGCAATCACATCACTGGTGGCATATTGGGTGATAAGGCCTGATTTGAAGGCAGGGAAACACCTGACCGGGAATCGGACGCGTCATGGATGAGCGTTCCACCCTCAACAGGGAAGCGCATCCGGACAACCGGACTGTGGCAGCGGCTTGATGGTAAAGTGTTTTGCCGATTCCCATGATGCACTGACATGCGAATGGCTGTAGTGGTTCAGTGCTTCCTGAATGTATGCGAGGTTCACTATGAAAACATTATTGGTTGTCTTTGCGGCAGGTTGTCTGGGGGCTCTTGCCAATAGTATTGCCGTCTGGCAATTCGGATATTTCGATATAACTTCCTCATTTGGCGTTTCCATTGCGCCATCTTTAACACCATCATGGCTTTATCCCCGTATTGTCTGGGGTGGCATTTGGGGGCTGCTTTTCATTTTGCCCGTATTACAATCAAAGCTGTGGTTAAAAGGCAGTGTCATGAGCCTGTTTCCCACCGCTGTTCAGTTATTTGTCGTGTTCCCTTTGCACAATAAGGGAATAGCAGGGCTGGAACTGGGTTTGTATACCCCGCTGTTTGTGTTGTTGTTCAACTGGATATGGGGTGTAGTTACAGTGTTTACGATAAAGTTTTCACGGTGAGAATATAGAAGCATATTTTCCATATCGTAACATCACAGTGCGTTTCTGTGATAAAGATTCTACACTTGCGCCACGGAGTGGTCCGGATGGTCGCGGCAGTGGAGTTGACTTCCTGTCGAGGAAAGTCCGGGCTGCACAGGGCAGAACGCCGGATAACGTCCGGTGGGGGTGACCCCGGGAAAGTGCCACAGAAAACAGACCGCCACAGTTTGCCGAAATGCACTGTGGTAAGGGTGAAACGGTGCGGTAAGAGCGCACCGCCCCGGCCGGTAACGGACGGGGGCACGGTAAACCCCGTTCGCAGCAAGGCCAAATAGGGAAGCGCCAAGCGTGGCCCGCGTTTGCTTCCGGGTAGGCTGCTCGAGCCTGTCAGTAATGGCAGGCCCAGATGAATGACCATCCCCCTGCCTGGCAGGGGACAGAACCCGGCTTACAGGGCCACTCCGTATTTAATACCGGGCAGGATGCCGGTAGGCTTGGCATACCACGGAGGATTATTCATGAGTCTAAGCTTTTCGGATGCAGCCAAAGCCAAGCAGTTGCGGGAGTATTTCAACCGTCATGGCCGTATCTATATTGTCGTGGATGCAACCAGAGATGAAGTGATTGTGCCGGAAAGCCTGAGTGGTGATCCGGCTCTCAGGCTGGTACTCAATGTGCGTATGCCACAGCCGATTCAGATTCATGACGATATACTGAATTCCGACTTTTCTTTTTCCGGACAGATATTCTCATGCCGTATTCCGATGCATACCATCTGGGCAGCCTATCTGCCCGATGGGGATCTCGAACAGGGTATTATCTGGGATGACAGCGTGCCTGAAATGATTAAAGCCATTGTGCAGGCTGTGCGCAGCAATATGTCCGATGACGCCGTGCAGGCATTGAAGGATAAAAAGGAACAAGATGAAACAGGTGATGCAGCAGCTGTTACTTCCACGATCTCCGTCATTGAAGGCGGTGGTGGTGACAGAAAAGAAGAGGACAGGAGCGCCCGAAAAACCAATCATTTGCGTGTGGTGAAATAATGTATTGCCGGGTGCGATTGCACAGATGGATGCTTGCTGCCTTCATGTTGTTATGTGCTCAACCAGCTGTGTTTGCAGAAGAACCGGATACGCGTATGCAAATAGCTGTGATAGCGGCAGAGCAGGGGGTTGAGGTGCGCTGGTTGCATGCCAATATCCAGAGGGCGGCAACGATGGCGTTGCCACAGCTGTGGAACAGGCTTATTCCCCGGCATGCCCACGGTCTGATTCCAAAAAAAGTAAATGCAATCCGTTTTCTGAAGAAGGCAGTGCCAACGGAAAAAGGTGTCAATATCATCTTTGACCAGAGGCGGGTATTGAGTTACCTGAAAAAAAACCATGTCCCGTATTATGTTGAGCAGTCCGCCGGGTATTCGGAAACAGGTTCTCAAATTTCCAGTCCGGCTGTTGATGGGAAGTCCGGACAGTTGCCGCTGGTCCAGATGCAGGGAAAAAGCGTTCTGCTTACCATACAGGGGCAGGCATCTTTGCCGGAACAGGTGTTGTTCGAGGATGATCTGGAGCGTGATCCGCGAGTCGCCAGTCTGTCGCTGAGACAGGTCAACAGACAGGGTCGACAATACCGCTTAAGCTTGAAAGGCTCAGATGACCAGTGGCTGTTTGAATGGATCAAACGCAGAGGCATGACGCTCACGGAGTCTGCAGAAGGCTGGGTGGTGCGCTGATATAAACATGATGCAGGATCGGATCCTAAACATCCCCAATATTCTGACGCTGGCGCGGATCATCATTACGCCGTTTATTGTCTATGCTATTATCGAACATCAACCGGTGCTTGCACTGATATTGATGGGTATCGCCGGTATTACAGACATGCTTGATGGCGCTATTGCCCGCTATTTTAATCAGCGCAGTGTTGTTGGTGCCTATATGGATCCTCTGGCGGACAAACTGATGCTGATCAGTACAATCGTGACCCTCTATTTTATTGGGCAGCTGCCGTTGTTCCTGTTTCTGGCCGTTGTGTTCCGGGATATGATTATCATGGTAGGTGCACTTGCCTATGAGATGGTGACACACAAGCTGGAAATGCAGCCGAGCATGTCCTCCAAAATTACGACCTTTTTACAGATCATGCTGGTGTTGACGGTGTTATCTGAACTGGCCTGGCAGTGGCCGGGTGATTTGATTCTTCAGGCCATGATCTGGCTGACCTTCGCTTTCACCTGTATTTCCGGCATTCAGTATATGATTGTCTGGATGCGCAAAGCTGTCACGGCTGAAGATAATTAATCCTTCCAATGCGCAAGGAAAACCAATTAAGACTGCAGATGAAACTGCCCCCGGTATATGATTATGGTACCTGGATCAGGCATGCCGGCGTGGAGAATGCCTGCAACGCTCTGGCTCTGTGGAGCGTGCATGGTGGCACAATCTGGCTTGCTTCAGATGCTGTCGCAGGCAAAAGCCATCTGCTACGCACATTTACTGCTGATTTGCCCTCTGTTGGCATGCTGAATGTGACTGGCGATTCAAGCACTTACAATTGCAATAGCCGGCAGTTGGCCCAACAGTGGATGGAGAAGCTGGATAGCCGCAGCCACTGGCTTATAGATATGCCCGCCGGGGATATTCCCCGCTCAGTTGCTCTGGGTCTGTTCCATCTTCTCGAACGGGCGCGTGAGTTGCAGCGCCCTGTTGTGATTGCCTGGCGCGGGCAGACGGATGGTTTACCACCGGAATTATCTTCACGGCTGTTGGCCATGGAAAAAATCGACATGGCTCCTCCTGCCGATGATGAGGCCCTGCTTCAGGTGTTATGTTCCAGCGCAGGAAACCTGCAGTGGGATATACGCGAACAGGTATTACAAGCCATGCTGATTTATTTGCCGCGACAGCTGGATGTGCTGGCTCCTGCCTTAAAAGAACTGGAAGCCCTGTCATTTGAGCAGAAGCACAAGCCGGGGCCGGCCTGGGTCAAACAGCAGCTAGCTCGCATTGCCGGGCAGCTGCATCCATCATTGCTTGAATGAATAGAAAAGACCACATGCATGAAAAAATGGATGCCCTTCAGAAGG
>WFUI01000291.1 GCA_015485035.1 Mariprofundus sp. | reverse complement strand
GCCGCTTATTCGGATCAATGTGTTGAGGATTTGCTGGCCGATGGTTTGCAAGAGAAGGTGCCATGTCTGATGTCACTGGAAGCTATTAAAACCGGTAGTATTGCCAGTTGCCAGCCGTTGAATCGACTGGATTGTGGGGCAGCCATGCGTGAGGTGATGATATCGCACGGGGCGGCATCAGCAGCAGCTCTGCCAATCAGTGTGGATGGTGTGGTGATCGGTTCACTGAATGTGTTTGCCAGTGAAGATGGTTTTTTTCATAGCGATGAACTTGCCTTGCTGGAAGAAGCAGCCAGTGATCTGGCCCATGTGATTGAAGTCATGAGACACCATCAGCGTGATCTTCAAATCAGCGCCAAGATTATGCAGGCCGGTGATGCCCTGCGTGCTTCATTACAGGGCACTATTGAGGTCGTGGGTAAGGTGCTGGAGACGCGTGATCCGTATACGGCAGGTCACGGGGCGCGCGTGGCCCGGATTGCACAGGCCATAGCCGAGGAGATGGATCTGGGCAATATGCAGGTTGAGGGCATCTATTTCGGGGCACTGATGCATGATATTGGCAAGATTGCCATTCCTTCGGAAATTCTGGCAAAACCCTCCCGGTTGGGCGAAATCGAGTATGATATTATCAGGAGTCACCCCGTCACGGGGTATGAAATTTTGCAAAAGGTGAGTTTTCCCTGGCCGGTGGCTGATGTTGCCCATCAGCATCACGAGCACATGGATGGTTCGGGTTATCCGCAGGGGCTTAAAGGCGAAGAGATATGCCTGGAAGCGCGTATCGTGGCTGTAGCCGATGTGGCCGAAGCGATGAGTAGCGATCGTCCTTACCGAACCGGACGTGGCATAGAAGCGGCACTGAACGAGATTGAGCAAGGCAGTGGCACAAAATACGATGAGGCTGCGGCGCATGCCTGCCTGCGCCTGTTTCGTGAACGCGGTTTCACTGTGGGTTCAGGCGATATGCCGTCATAACCAGCATGAGTGTTAACAGGGTCCGGGTGGATAAATCTCTCTCTCTCTCTCTCTCTCTCTGGAAAAACCAGTAAACCCTGCATCAGTAATCAGAAAGCAAGTATCGACCCGGGTGCAAGGCTGATGTAAACTCAGCGACAATACCATAAGATAAGTATGTGTATATTTTCAGCACGGGGTCAGGCATTCGATGGGAAAACAGGCAATTCGCACTATCAATATGGTAAGGCTCGGTATTGTTCTGGCAATAGTATACTGGCCTTTTGAGGCCATTGTGGATGCAACTCTCAGTGGAGAAGGTACTTTTTCCGAGCATCTGTTCACATCCGATCTCAATGAATTATGGATGCGCATTGCTATCAGTACACTGATTATCGGTATCAGTATTTACGCACACAGAATGATCAGTGTACAACAGGGCCTGGTAGAGCAAACCAGTCGGCTCAACCGCTTACTCCGCTTCCTCAGTGAAGTGAATCAGCATGTGCAGCGACGGCGTAGCTCTCAGGAAATGTTCGATGAAATCTGCAATGCCGCAGTGGAATTTGGCGGTTTTCATTTTGCCTGGGTGGGCGTTGCTGAAGCAGGACGCGGTGGAATAAAACCAGTGGCGCTGGCGGCTTGCAGCGATGCCTGCAGGCAGTCCGTGGCACAGGCATCTGCAGGAGACCATGTAGCTTGTGGTATGGCGATGCAAGCCATGGCTGAGGCTAAACCGGCTTATTGCAATGAACTGAAGAATTCAGAGTGCAAAGCATCCTGGCGTGTACCACTGCAGCAGTCCGGCTGTCAGTCTGCAGCCGCTTTTCCGATCAAACTGCAAAACAAACCCTTTGCTGTACTGGTCGTGTATACAGGGGATGCGGGTTTTTTTCACGATAAGGAAATTAGTATTCTGGCGGAGGCGGCAGATGATATCTCCTTCGCGATTACCAACCTCAAGCATCAGGATGAACAACAGAAGATGCAGAATATGTTGAAGCATATTGTTGAAGGAACCTCGGGAGCAGCAGGGGGTGTGTTTTTCCACGAGTTGACTCGCCATGTTGCGGCTGCCCTGGATGTCGGTATTTGTTTTGTCGCCGAACTGCTGGGTGACAGGGCACAATCGCTGGCAATTTTTAAAGATGGTGACTTTGAAGATAACTATGCAAAGTCTGTATCCGGTTCGCCTTGCGAGCAGGCGTCTGAGGGGAAAATGGTTGTCATAGAAAGCGAGGTGCAGGAAAAATATCCCGGAGATCAATGGTTGCGGGATGTCGGGGCAGAGAGCTATATATGTCTGCCCTTTGCCGATCAGTCAGGCAAGGTGATCGGGTATTTGGGCATTGTAGACCGCAAGCCCATGAAGCATACAGAAACCATGCTGCCAGTATTAAAGTCTTTTTCGGTTCGGGCGGGTGTCGAGTTGCAACGTATGCAAACCGGGGCGGTACTCAGGGGACGGCTTGAAGAGCTGGAGCGTTTCCAGAAGGCAACGGCACAGCGCGAATTCCGCATCAAGGAATTGCGCGATGAAATTGCCCGACTCAAGGATACATTGGCTTTGCCGGCAGACAACAGCGGGGAGAGGGATGCCACAGATTGATATTAGACAGGCTTTTGACAGTCCTACAGTACTTTATGATGCCGGGGGGCATGCAGTGTATTGGTTGGGGATCAACGAGCCGACTGCCTTTCGCACCAATACGTACCTGATTCGCGATGGTGATCAGACTATTCTGGTTGATCCGGGTCACCGTGCTTTCTTTCAGCAGGTCAGGGATCGCGTCGCCCAGATTCTGCCGCCGGAGCATGTGACGGGCATGATTCTCTGTCATCAGGACCCTGATGTGGCGGCCTCAATGACAGACTGGCTGGAAATCAACCCGGATATGAAAGTATATACATCCCCGCGTGCGCAGGTTCTGATCCGGCACTATGGCAGGAACGATTATGCGTACGTCGATGTGGAGGCGAAACCGGAACTGATCCTGCCATCCGGGGCTCATCTCAAATTTGTTCCGGCACCCTTTCTGCACTTTCCCGGCGCATTTGCTACCTATGATGATATGGCGCGTGGTTTGTTTACAGGCGATGTGTTTGCTTCACTGGATGTGGGGATGCGCTTGTGGGCGGAGGATTTTACCGAGCTCAGGAGTAATATGCGTCTGTTCCATACTGAATATATGGCCTCCAATATTGCCACGCGCGGTTTCACCCGGAAGCTGGACGGACTGGATATTGATATCCTGTTACCCCAGCACGGTTACCTGATTGGCGGTGAAAATGTGCGGCTCGCTATCGACTGGCTGGCACGGTTGCCATGCGGTACAGATCTGATTTATCCCGATTTGAGCTGTTGAGATGACCAGGAAATCCGTACAGGCCCTGCAGGATCAATTGCAACGAATGGAGCTGGAAAACCGGCTGCTGCATGAGTCTCTGGCTCAGGCGGATCGGATGAGCCGGAAATATACGGATTCTCTGGTGGCGATCAAACAAGCAAAAGAAACATTGCAGGAAAGAGAGACCCTGATACAGGGGATTCTGGATTCTGCGATGGACTGTATTATCAGCATGGATGAGGAAGGCCTTATCGTTGAATTTAATCATGCTGCCGAGAAGGTGTTCGGCTATACGCGTGAGGATATATTGGGCAGGGAACTGGCTGAGGTGCTCATTCCCCCGGCCCTGCGCGAGAAGCATCGACAGGGGGTGAAGCGATGGCTGGCGGGCCATGCGGATCAATGGTTGAACAACCGCATGGAAACCATTGGCATGCGTGTTGACGGTTCGGAGTTTCCTGTCGAGTTATCCATCACCGCAGCGCATCACGGGGATACTTTACGTTTTTCAGGGTTTATCCGTGATATCTCCAGGGTGAAACAAATTGAGGAACAGTTGCAAAAGCGTGTCATGGAGGCAGAACAAGCACGCCGGGCCATGCTGTTGATGCTGGAAGATCTGAATGAATCGACTGCGAATATTGAACGGGCCAAGAATGAATGGGAACATACGTTCGACGCTGTCACCGATCCTATCTTTTCCCATGATGAAGATTTTCATATCATACGAGCGAATCGTGCCTATGCAGAGCATGCAGGTATGAGTATCCAGGAAATTATCGGTAAACCCTATTGGCAGGTGTTTCCCCGTCGTGAAGGTCCGCTGCCCGGTTGTTTGCATGCCAGGGGACAAGAGAAAGCGGAAGCGGAAGAAGAAGTCCGGACAGAAGATGGCAAGGTGTTCCTGTCCCGTAGTTATGCCATGGGCGGAGATAAGGGGGGCATTTTTGCCGTACACTTTATGGAGGATATCACCGAGCGCATACAGCTGGCTGGCAAGTTGCGGGATAGTCTGGAAGGTACTATTCAGGCCATTGCTTCAGCTGAGGAGGTTCGTGATCCGTATACAGCAGGACATCAGGAGCGCGTAGCTGAGATTGCTTGCGCCATAGGCAACGAAATGGGCTTACAGAAGGATCAGATTGAGGGTATCCGCATGGGTGGAAAAATTCACGATATCGGAAAGATTCATTTACCCTCTGAAATACTGAGCAAGCCAACCCGGTTGAGCGAAATTGAATATAGCTTAGTTCAGTCGCATTCACAGGTTGGCTACGACATTCTCAGGGGTATTGATTTTCCCTGGCCGGTGGCTGATATTGCCCATCAACACCACGAGCGTATGGATGGATCGGGATATCCGCAAGGGTTGAAGGGTGAAGACATCTGCCTGGAAGCGCGTATTGTGGCCGTGGCCGATGTGGTGGAAGCAATGAGCAATCACCGGCCGTATCGCCCTGGCTTAGGTGTTGACAAAGCACTGGCCGAGATCGAACGGGGTCGCGGCAGTATCTATGATGCCGATGTTGCCGATGCCTGCCTGCACCTGTTTCGAGAGCAGGGGTTCATCATGGTGGATACCCACTGATGTGTTGTCCGGGCGTTACCCTGACCTGCTGATTTCCAGCCAGGCACCTTCCAGCAGGCCTGCATCCACGACGATCATTTCCTTATAATGCCAACGATTCATAATGGCTTCGACGATGGCCATTCCTGCAATAATCAGGTCGCCACGGCCCTCTTCAATGGTGCGGATGGCCTGGCGCTGTTCATGGTTCATGCTCAATAGCCGGTCACGCAATGTTTCGAATGAAGCGCGGCTCATGCTGTGATTATTGATGATATCGGCATCATAGGGACACAGGTCGAGTTCGGTGGCGGCCAGTGTGGTAACCGTACCGGCTGTGCCGACCAGTGCAGTCGGTGGCGCGATATCGCCCCGGTGATTACCCCAGAACCGCTCTACTTCAACAAGATGCGCATCGGCAGCCGCAAGCATGGTGCTGTAATCGGATGCCAATGGCGGATCGGAATGCAGATGCGCTTCTACCAGCCGGACAACACCCAGTTTGCAGCTGATGGCATCGCGGCAGCTGCCGTTGGCGGCGCGGATAAATTCGGTACTGCCGCCGCCGATATCAAACAGCAGCATATCAGATCGGATTTGCGGCATCAGTACAGCACTGGCACCAGCCAGTGACATATTCGCTTCAGTTTCGCCTTCGATAATATGAATATCAATGCCTGTTTCTGCCGCCACGCGATTGCGAAACGCCATGCCATTTTCGGCATCGCGCATGGCAGCGGTAGCAGTAGCAGATACATGATCCGGTGAGACCTGATAGCGGGCCAGCAGTGCAGCGTAGTCACTGAAGGCTTGCATGGCCCGTTGCATGGCAGTTTCAGTCAGTCGACCGGTGTGATGCAGACCTTCGCCGAGGCGGATGATGCGATGGGTATAACAGATGGTATGCCACGGTGTGGGACTGCCGGGTGAAGCAAGCTCGGCAATCAGCAGACGAAAGGTGTTGGAACCGATATCAATGGCTGCGAAACGTGCAGGGTCAAAGCATTCAGCGTCAGACATTTGATGGTGACGGCTGCTTATGATTTCGGGCCACATCAACATAATGCGCAGCTGAACGTTGCAGGAATGCTGTTTCCTCATCGCGCAGTTGCCGCAATTCACGGGCCGGAGAGCCGGCATACAGATAACCGCCGCGCAGCACCTTGCGTTCCGTTACCAGCGATCCGGCAGCCAGAAAACAGCCTTCTTCCAGCACTGCCTGATCCATAATGACAGAGCCCATACCTACCAGGCAGAAATCCTGAATTTCGCAGCCATGCAGAATCACCTGATGGCCAACCGTAACATCATTGCCGACTATACATGGAGAAACACCTGCGCTGGTGTGCAGCAGGCAGTGATCCTGAATATTGGAGCGCTCACCCACGACAATATCGTGCACATCGCCGCGTAATACACTCTGGTACCAGATGCTGGCATCGGCACCGATGGTGACGCGTCCGATCACATCAGCCGATTCAGCAATAAAAGCCGATGCGGCGATTTCAGGATTCCAGTGCAGATAATGTTTAATCATGGTGAAGACTCCGGGATTTGTTTGTCGGGTAAGGGGAGCTTGTGAGGCGGTTGCGACGGCGAACTGAAAATCGGGATTTCAATCTTTCCTTTTTGTCGGCCAAGATGGTCGATCAGCGTGATGGTTAATGCACCGGGTCGCCACTGCTGCGGCCAGGCCAGTGTTCCTTCCATGAACGCATGCGTCTTCATTTCAACCTTGCGCTCACGTTTACCTTTTTGGGAGTTGAGAAATATGACATGGCCATCAGCGTCTGTGACGCTGAAAGAGAGGCGACCCTTGATCCAGCGTGGGTAGTTTTCACCTTTCACCAGAATCAATTGATAAGCAATGGTGTTATTATTCTGCCACGTGGCCATGGGCCTCAGGAAATGGATGCCACCCACTTTTCTGGCTGCCAGTACGTCTTCGAACATATCCAGCCGTTTCTTCATAATACTGTTTTCGGAGCCCAGCAATGTCATTTCCTGTTTCAGGGCGTTAACCTGTTCTTTACTCAGTGATAGCTGTGCTTCGGTCTCTGCCAGTTTTCCGGTCAGTTCATCCTGTTTTTGTTGCAACTGTGTTATTTGTTGCTCCAATGCGATTCGTTGCGTTGACGGAAAAAAAGCGTGGCCGATCATACCGGTGGCAACCAACAGCGAGGCGAACAGAACAATCACGACATAAACACGCAGCGTGATGGTTCGCTGCCCTTGATCCGGGTTGTTATGAATGATGATTTGTAATGGCCTGTTCAGAATTTTAATTTTTCCCAGAATTCCGTTCCTGTTCAGAATTCTAAACCACGGATGCATGAATCAGGGCCAGAGCGCATGTATGGCCAGGCCGGCTGTTTCATCCAGCCCAAACATCAGGTTGGCATTCTGGACGGCTTGCCCGGATGCACCTTTGAGCAGATTATCGATGCAACTGACAACCACGGCTTCATGATCACCCAGCACAGCAATACCGATATCGCACCGGTTGCTGCCGGATACACCTGCCGTTGATGGCAGTGTGCCTTGCGGCAGTACCCGCACAAACGGTTCATCTGCAAAAGTGTCATGCAAAATACCATGCCAGTTGTTTGTTTCACTGCCACTCAAATGAAGCGTGGTCAGCATACCCCGGCTCATGGGCAGGATATGCGGCACGAAGCGCAGCTGAATCTTCTGTCCAGCAAAACCAAGTGCCCATTCCTCCATCTCCCAGGCATGCCGGTGTCTCGGTAGCCCGTAGGCTTTGACAGAATCATTGAGCTCACAATAGAGCAGGTCGGTTTTGGCACTCCGGCCGGCACCGGATGCGCCGGACTTGGAATCAACAATAATGCTTGAGGTATCAATCAGCTCTGCTTTCAGCAACGGCACCAGCGGTAGCAAAGTGGAGGTCGGATAACAGCCGGGGTTGGCAACCAGTCTGGCTCCGGAGACATCAGATCGGGAAAATTCACACAGGCCGTATACTGCGTCATCAAACAGTTCGCTATGCGGATGATCACTGCCATAGGCGGATTTATAAATATCATTGCTTTTATGCCGAAAATCAGCTGAAAGATCCACTACCTTTTTGCCCGCTTCAAGCGCTGCAAAGACGCTGTTTGCAGCGGCGCCATGGGGCAGTGCTGTAAACACCAGTTCTACGTCGTCCGGCAATACGGCATCGGCCGCGGCCAGAGTCATGTTCGCCACCGAACCGGCGCAACCGGGCAATACCTCACCGGCCAGTTTGCCGGCCTGGGAATGGGCACCCAGATGCTCCACCTCGAATTCAGGGTGGGTTTCAATCAGTCGAATCAGTTCTGCGCCGGTGTAACCGGTCGCGCCAAGAATGGCAACAGGGATAGTCATAGGTTCGATATGGTACGTTATGCATGCATTTTGTAAAACCGGTGTGTACCGCCACTCCTGTATAATTTGATGATAGAAGTGATCTGATACATTGAACGTTGTCGAAAATCAGTTGTTCAGTTACAGTCGAAAACAGTTTTAAGAACACGAAATGATCAGGAGTGATGCTGTTGAAACAGCCGACTTGCGTGTGATTTTAAAATCGTTAATGAATGCTATGCGTCCGCTATTTGAGGCGGGGCGGGATCTGGCACCTATCGTACTGGTGATCCTGTTTTTCCAGGGGGCCGTACTCAGGCAACCCATTCCTAATCTGGAAGATATGCTTGAGGGGCTGGTGCTGGTACTGGTTGGACTGGCGCTGTTTGTGCGCGGTCTGGAGATTGGC
>WFUI01000290.1 GCA_015485035.1 Mariprofundus sp. | reverse complement strand
GCATGGTACATGGCGGTGTCCGCATGCATAAGCAGCCTGGCCGGACTATCGCCGTCTTCGGGAAAGATGGCTATGCCGACACTGACGCCCAGGGCGATTTTCTGCTCGTTCAGAAGATGCGGTTTCTGAAGCTCCTCGCTGATTTTTTTCGCCACGCGCAGGGCATTATTTGAATCGCTGTCCGGTAGCAGTACGGCAAATTCATCACCGCCCATTCGTGCTGACGAATCAGAGCTGCGAAGCAGGGAGGAAAGGCGTCTGGCAGATTCTTTTAACACCTGATCGCCGCAAGCATGCCCCATACTATCGTTGATCGATTTGAAACGGTCGATATCCAGAAAAAGAAGAGCCAGGGGGTGTTTTTCACGTTTGGCCAGCTCAAGTGCCTGCTCGACCCGGTCACTGAACAATCGCCGGTTAGGAAGCTCTGTGAGTGTATCGTAGTAAGATAACTGCTCCAATCGTTTTTCAATCTGTTTGCGTTTGGTAATATCAGTGATGAAGCCAAGCAGTTCATGCTCTCCAGAGGCATTCTTTTCCAACCTGACTTCATCGCCGACCCAGAAATAGTGTCCATCTTTATGCTGAATGCGATACTCAAAGGAACTGCTTCCCTGTTTCCGGCCATACTCCAGTCCATGTCGCACACGTTCAAGGTCATCAGGGTGAACACATTTCATGCGGAAGGCCGGGTCATCGATAAAGGATTTTGCATCAAAACCGCACAAGCGTTCTATATTCTCGCTGATATATGTGATGGTATATTGATCTGTTATATCCGAGGCATAAATGACGGCTGCAGTGGATTTTAACAGGAAGTTTAGGCGTTCATTCGCTACACGAATCTGCGCCTTATTTTGCTTTAGTCGCCGATGTACAGCTTCGAAATCCTGGAGCCGCTGGTTTTCCTGTTGAAGAGATCTGAAATCCAGCCAGTGCTGAATGCTGTGTACCAGTGCATGTGGATTGACCGGCTTTTCAAGGAAGTCCACTGCTCCCTGACGTAAAGCCTCAATAGTATTTTCCTTATTGGCATGGCTGGACATCATCATGACAGGGCAATCCGGATATTCCGTTCGGATGTAGGTAAGAATACCCAGTCCAGACTGTCCGGGAAGCTGGATGTCAATCAGGGCAAGGTCGATGGAAGCATCTAACAGGTTTATGGCCTGATCGTAGCAATCAGCAGTGCAAACCACCAATCCAGCTCCTTCCAGTATTTGGCTATATGCTTCCCGTAAGACTATCTGATCATCAACAATAAGAATTTTGGATTGTTTCAAATCCTTCCCCCCCTTCCCTCGTAAATTCATATACATTGCAGAAACCTTGTTGCTCCAACCCTTATGATGGAAGAGTACATGATATATTTTATTTCAATAGCCACATTATTTGGCCGGTCACTTCAATCACGTGCTTAACAGGCCTTTATGTTGATACCGATGGCTTGCGCCAGTTTTAACACAATTACATCGGCATGTGGGAAATATACCGGCGCATGTTGCCAGCCACGCCGTTCCGGATATTGGCGGCGGTAGCCGGTGAATAATTCGGCCAGCTCGGAATCCGGGCAATGGCTCCATGAACGCATGGCCAGATGATCATTGTAAATCGGGTACAATGTTGTGGCTGTAGCGTGCAGGGTATGCCATCTCGTTTCACCTGCCGTGATTTCGACAGGAGCCGGTACCTCGGGTAAATCGTGAGTCATATCCCATACTGGACTGATCCCCAGGGATTTGCACAGGGCATGGTAGATGAAGGCGGTATTGGCGGCCTTTCCTTCAACCGAGTGACCGGCAATGTGCGGTGTGGCAATGGCCACCCCGGGATGATTAAGCAGGCGGGGCAAGGGGGAGGGTTCATTTTCCCAGCAGTCGAGTACTGCAAACCTGTCCGGTTTGCCATCAAGCCAGTTGCACAATGCGGAGTTGTCAACGCAGGCGCCGCGTCCTGCATTGATTATGCCTTTGCCTTTGAATCGGGCCAGTTGTTCGTCCCCGAGCAGATGGACGGTGCAATCCGGGCCATTGTGCAGCAAGGGTGTATGCAAAGTGAGTATATCTGCCTGTTCCAGGAGCCGGTCGAGTGGGCAAAAAATATCGGTGCTTTCATGTCTGGCTCTGGGCGGATCATTGCACAGCACCGTCATGCCCAGGTTTTTGCAGATGTCTGCCAGCTTGCTGCCGATCCGGCCCACGCCGATGATGCCGATGCAGGTATCCGGAATGCT
>WFUI01000289.1 GCA_015485035.1 Mariprofundus sp. | reverse complement strand
GTAAATGCGATTACTGCGCAGATCGAAAATTGGCTGGAATAACGTGTATACCTGTTTCTCACGGATGATGCGGTTCAGCTCATCCAGAAGGAGACTTTCATCTCCAGGCATCGGTCTGAAAGCGATGGGCGCTACCTGCTTGCCCGGGAATGTGTTTTCTGCCGATTCCATAATTGATCACCAATATCTGGAACATAACCTCAGTATATGACAACCCTGTGACATTCCGTGGAAACAATATTTGTAACGCAACGGCGAGGCGTGTTGCCATAACGCATGATAGTCTGATCAAATACAGCGGTGATAAGGGTGCATGGCCGTTTCATGCGAACATAAAAAGGGTTAATCCTCTCTTTTGATGAATCGGATAATATGTCTGCGGGCTTTTTTATCCGGGCGTTTTTTCGGAGCAGGGGAGGATGCAGCATGAAGCTTGCGCAACTGTTTCTGCTCTTCACGTGCGGCAATGCTCTGTTCTGTTTCCTGATACAGGGATTGTGCCACAGTTGCCGAGCCGCGTTTTTCAGCCAGTCCGGTGACGGTAACGATGAACATCTCCTGTTCTCTGCGGATGCGGAGTTCATCACCGATCTGAACGGATTTGGATGGCTTGATGCGTTCTCCGTTCATTTGAATATGGCCGGAGCTGACCATTTCGGTGGCAAGGCCGCGTGTCTTGAAGAAACGGGCTGCCCACAACCATTTATCGATTCTTACAGCCATTAGCGTCTGGTAACGGTCGGGGTGATTTCCAGCGATTGTTCGCCATTGGAGAGCAGGGTGGTTCCGTCGGCAATGGTGAATTGCAATTGCATGGTACGCTGACTGAAGCCGGCCAGTGCAGCTACAGTGGCATCGTCGATATTGAAAACACTCAGGTTGGTGAAACGCTGCAGTTTACCCTGCATCTTATGCCACCATGCATCTGCCCCGGTTCTGTTGTAGGTGTAGATGATGACTCGATTAGCGCGGCCACAGGCGCGGCGGATACGTTTTTCATCAGGCAGGCCGAGATCAATCCATAATTCGATTTCATTGCTCAAATTCTTCTGCCACAGGTCGGGCTCGTCCTCGCTGCTCAATCCCTTGGTGAATGAAAGTCTTTCGTGTGCATTCAGGGCAAAAGCCAGAATGCGCAGCATCATGCGTGCATCATTTTCCGACGGATGGCGTGCAATCGTCAGCGCATGATCGTGATAATAGTTGCGATCCATGTCTGTAATCTGGAGTTCAGCTTTGAAAATCGTTGATTTAATGGCCATGGATGGCTTCTAGATCGGGGTTGCCTGAATGGCAAGGGTTACCCGAAACCTGTCATGTAAAAAGGGACTGATCACGCAGAACTTCGATGCATGCGTTAGTATGACTTGTAACCAGGAAATGACTTGCACCCTTGATTACGAACGTATTGCTATTCGGCATTTGTGTGCTCAAATGTTTGCATATTGCACGAGCCACTGAACTGGATTTATCTCCGTAAACCAGACGGGTTGGAACAGAACATTTTTGCAGATCGGACAGGTCGCTACTGGTAGCCGCATCGATATCCCAGTGTCGAATGTTATTTTGCACTAAAAGCTCCATACCATCTTTTATGAAATCAGGTAACGAATCGAATGCCCCTTTACCTCCCCAGAATTCTATAACCTGACCACATGCATAAGGTTTTTTATGAGACGCATCACGACGATATCTGGTCAGGAATTCCTGCACACACAAGTTCATTTCCTGATCCTCTGCACGCCTTAGTACCCATACAGCAACAGGTTCAAACAGTGTCATTTGAGCCAAATTGATACTTCCTCTTAATGCCTGTGCCAGAGCGATGACACCACCGAACGAGTGACCTACAAGATGAACTGGCTCACTGGTAAGCCTATTCACCACTCGTTCTATAATTGCTAGTTCTGTTTCGAGCGTGGGATGAGAAAAGTCTTGTGGATCAGGTGTGCCGCAATGTCCCGGCAGCTTAATGGAAACGCAATGATGACTCACTGCAAGTTGTTCGATCATTTTTTTCCAGGTGGACGTAGTAGCAAACGACCCATGAATAAATACGACAGGCGGGCCACTGCCTTGTTGCTCAAAATAGGGATCTATATTCATACGTATACCTG
>WFUI01000288.1 GCA_015485035.1 Mariprofundus sp. | reverse complement strand
GTTGGTATCTGAACGGCTGTTTCCAGCACATAACGACGGGTCACATATTGCAGGCCGGGCGTCAGATTCCAGGTCGTACCGCCACTATTGATATCTGTCGCTCCTGCCAGCTTATTCTTGCCATTCCAGATCAGACTCGATTCCAGTACGGCATAGACAAAGGCGGGTACGCCAAGATCATCCAGCGAACGCGGCAGCACCCTATACTGAAACGAAGCATCGAGCCGGGCTTCATCGCCAAAATCAAAACCGGATGCCTTTGTATTCACCTGATAACTGGCCGCTGTATCAAACTCCCAATCCAGTGTCTGGCGTGTCATGGTTATACCGGCAAACGGGTCCCATGATCCCGATCCCGATTGCAGCGGGCGCGGCAACAGGCCAAAGGCATCATATGTATCGTATTTTCCCGTAGGCGTTTTCAAACCGGCAAATGGCGCGATACGCAGCGTATCTCCAGGACGATCCACCTGATAAACCGTATAGCGAGCAAAAAACTTACCATCACCCAACCCTTGTGTCTGGCGATGAATACGGATCGCTCCCATGGTGATATCCATGCGTTTATTCACATAAGGCAATACACCAAACAGCGCCAGTTTGGAGCTGATACCATAAGCCAGCACCAGCGGTACGGCTGTGACTGTCACATCCCGATTCAGAGCAGAAGCATCGCCCGTCTTGCGCACCAGTTTGATTTGTGAGCGTAGAATCCCCACCCCTTCGGAAATTGGCAGTGCGCTATTGAATGTAATCGGCCCGGCGGCAGCACCCTCTGCAAAGGAGAACAGGCTGGTAACCATGACCATAATCCACAGCAACATCATCCATCGCCTTCCAGACTATCCATAATCGGGCAGTCTTTCATCGCTCCTTTTTTAGGGCACGCCTCCACCAGTGGAACCAATGCATCTCTCATGCGCTCCAGATCGTGAATTTTCGCTTCGATATCTTCCAGGTGGTTTGCAGCCATGCTGCTCACTTCGGCGCAACTGGCATTCTGCTCACCCTGTAACGCCAGCAGCGCCATCACCTGTTTCAGCATAAAACCCAGCTCCTGCGCTCGTTTGATAAAGCGAATACGCCGCACCGATGCATCATTAAATACACGATAGCCATTCATGGTTCGGGAGGGTGCAGGTAACAGACCACGACGCTCATAATAGAGCACAGTCTGTGCATTCACGCCCGCCTCTTTGGCGACCCAGCCAATAGTTTTTCGGGTCATGTTACACCGTCCGAACTGGACAACTCAATTTTTCGTTTGATAGCCATGCAGTCACCTCCTTGCCTTTGTAACATAGCACAACTCTAAACCCATAACCATGGTATAGGGTCAAGTACTGATATATTTTGACCCCTGCTCATTGAAGAAACACTCCACACAAGAAGGTTGCTACCCTTCCATGCCTGCACTAATGTAGCGTCCATAATGAAAGGCAACATGGCTCACTCCTTCTTGCGGCAGTTCGTACTACTGACATTGCTGCTGTCCTCTGTTCTGCCATCAATTCAATCTGTATTTGCCTGCAACCTTATGGGTGGAAAAATTCAAACCGTATGCTGTTGCAAAGGCCCGAATGCAATGCTGGGCTGCGAAATGGGTGGCGGCGGGTGCAATGCCAATGAAGCTATTTCCAGCACAGGTTGTTGCACAATAACAGATGTCTATCAACCTCTCGTTGATGCTGTTGCTTTGCCCGGCCTGCATGCATCGCAACTATTTGCAGCTGATATACCGCAACCACCTGCACTGCTTGCTTCTCTACTCTCACACAATATGGGAATTCGCTTTGAAGATGCCCCATATCTTTACTCTTCTCCCCCATGGGGATCCGGTACAAACACCTATCTACTGACTAGCCGACTCCGCATTTAAAACATCTTCGTTCAAGGACTTGCCGTGCATTTTTTTGTCACGGTAATTGTTTCGTATGCCCTGAGCTTTTTCAAAGCTCTTTTCACAAATGGATGATGTTATTAAATCGGAGGTTTCAATGGGTCATTTGCCCCACGTTATAAGGTGGCTGCCGTTAGGGTTTGCCACTATTTTACTCACGTCTTCATGGAGCATGGCGCAAGCTGATGAAGATGCTTTGTTTATTCATGACAAACAGATTTCTCCCGCTCAACTTGTGAAAGCGATGATAAAACGGAATCCTGATTTATCCTCAACACAAGCTGCATGGGAGGCTTCACAGGCTCGCATTGGGCAAGCATCTGCGCTGGATGATCCAATGCTTTCCTATGCTGTAGCCCCTGCAACAGCAGGCGTTACAGGTCTCGATTTCGGGCAAAGGTTAGAGATTTCACAAAAAATACCATGGCCGGGAAAACTGCGACTACGAAGTGAAGCGGCAACGTATGAAGCCGATGCCGCTCGCGAAAGCATATCAAGCTTGCGTTTACAGCTGGCTGCGGCAGCAAAGTCCGCTTTTGCCGACTGGCGCTTTATTCACGAAGCTATTCGCATTAATCGCATCAACACAAAGCTGTTACAAGAATTTCGCCGCATCGCAGAAGTGAGATACAGCGCAGGCCTTGCCAGCAAACAGGATGCATTGCGCGCCGATGTTGAATTCACAATGCTGGAGCATCAGGCGATTATACTGGAACGACAACGGCGTGAAATCATGGTGCGCATCAATACCTTATTAAACCGTGCGCCAGACAGCCACATCCCCCTGCCATCAACGTTCTCTACTTCCACCAAACTGCCTGAAGCCAGAGTATTACGTGAACTGGCTATCAAAACGCGCCCTGAGCTTAAATCACTATCAGCACATGTCCGTGCTGCTGAAACCAGAACGGATCTGGCTCAGCGAGAATTTTACCCGGATTTCAAACTGACTGGTGGGTATAACAGTTTGTGGAACAGACATGCCAAGCGTTTCACTGTCGGTATTAGCATCAACATTCCTTTTGGCCAAAGCAAACGACATGCATCCGTGGATGAATTCCGTGCGGAAATGCAGCGGATGGAGTGGGACAGGGTCGGGGCTGTAAAACAGATCGAAGCAGAGGTGCAAAACAACTACGACAGAGTCGAAGAAAGTATCCATACGCTATCGCTATTTCATAAACGGCTGCTGCCACTGGCAAAAGAAAACATGGAAACAGCAAGAGCGGATTATCAGGCCGGCAACGGTGACTTTCTGACACTGATCAGCGCCGAGAAAAACCTGATACGCACTGAACTCGAATTCGAACAAGCAAGAGCAAACTATCACAAACGCCTGGCTGAACTGGAGCGTGCCGTGGGTGGTTCACTGAATCAAGAAGATAATATCAAATCAAAAGGGAGCAGCTCATGAAGCGAATAATGATGGTACTCATCCCGATCATACTACTGGGTGCGCTCATTGGTGGTTACTGGATATGGCAGGAAAGTAATGACAGTGGAGTGAGCTCCGCTACTGTGGCCAATGTTGCCCCCGCCACGTTCTATGATGCGAATCCATTCAAGGTTCGCGCTGTATTGAAACCTGAGACACCCAAAGTAGGCAAAAACCATATCACTGTTTTTGTGCAGGATAATGCGGGCAAACCTGTAAGCGGAGCCACACTAAAAGTGGTAGCAGTGATGCCTTCCATGGGCAACATGCCAGCCATGTATGCTCCGGCGGCGATGACAGAAAGTGCTACTGGAACATACGAAGGTGAGTTTAGCCCCGCCATGGCCGGTTCATGGCCGTTAACGATTGAAATCACTGCCGGAGGAAAAGCCGGTAGCATTACCTTTGACCTTGCTACCGGACGCAAAGGATTACGTTGCACCAGTTGTGGTGGTCAAAGCACCACTGTACCCGGAACGATTCGCGTAGACCCTGCTCGCCGTCAGCTCATTGGTGTGACCACAAAGAAAATCAAACCGAGAAATTTGCGCATCACCATCCGTGCCACAGGAGCCATCGCCTATGATGAGACACGTCTGGTGGATGTATCCATGAAGTTTAATGGCTGGATTGGTGATATTTATGCCGATTCCATTGGCAAACCGGTTACAAAAGGCGATGTGCTATTTACCGTGTACAGTCCCGAATTACTGGCGGCTCAGGGCGAATATCTGGAAGCTCTGCGGCGTGTCCGGGCAAAGGGTGGCAATGGAAAGAGGTTGGTGAAGGCGGCAAGCCGTCGTTTGAGTTTGTGGGGCATGTCTGTCAACCAAATCAAAGCATTGGCCAAACGCGGAAAGGCACAGGATTACGTAGCCATACTGGCACCTGAAAACGGCATCGTGATTGAAAAACAGGTTGTCGCAGGCTCGGCCTTCAAAATGGGACAGCGCTTGTTGCGTATTGCGGATCTCTCACGCGTGTGGGTAGAGGCTCAGGTTTACGATTATGAATTGCCCCTGATTAACAGAGGCATGAAAGCCGAAGTAACGCTCACGGATATTCAAGGGCGAACATTTGAAGGCAAGATCGATTATATCTATCCCTTTATGGAGAATGATACCCGCACGGCTCGCGTGCGTCTGGTGCTGGGTAATAGTGACGGGTTTCTTCGGCCGGATATGTACGCCCAGGTCAGGCTCAGGGCGAATTTAGGCAAACGGTTGCTGCTGCCGGAAAGCGCCATACTTTATGCCGGTGAAACGCGGGTGGTTTTTGTAGACATTGGCGATGGCCGTTTGCAACCACGCATCATAAAAACAGGTCAACGCAATCGCCGCTGGATCGAGGTTGTCAGCGGCCTTGAAGCCGGTGATACGGTGGTGACATCCGGAAACTTTCTGATTGCTGCCGAGAGCAAACTGAAATCGGGGTTAGCCCAATGGTAAATCACCCGAATATCGAATCACACGGTCCCATTGAACGACTGATCGGCTATTGCGCCCGCAACTGGTTGCTCACACTGCTTGTCGTGATTGCAGCCACCTTCTGGGGCTATCGCAGCCTGATCAATACGCCGCTTGATGCCATTCCTGATCTGTCCGATGTGCAGGTGATTATCTACACCGACTGGCCGGGGCGTAGCCCCGATCTGGTGGAGGATCAAATCACCTATCCGCTTACGACTACGCTGTTGGCCGCCCCGAATGTCAAATCTGTTCGCGGCCAAAGTTATATGGGGGTTTCATTTGTCTATGTCATTTTTGAAGATGGCACGGACATGTACTGGGCCCGGTCGCGAGTGCTGGAGTATCTCAACTCGGCCATGGGTGACCTGCCGAACGGCGTGCGCCCGACGCTGGGGCCGGATGCCACCGGAGTTGGCTGGGTCTTTCAATATGCGCTGGTAGATAAGAGCGGCAAACATAATCTGGCGGAACTGCGGAGTCTCCAGGATTTTAAATTGCGCTATTGGCTGGAATCAGTCAAAGGCGTGGCCGAAGTGGCTTCCGTCGGCGGTTTCGTCAAGGAATATCAGATTAAACTCGATCCGGATAAGCTGGCAAGTTATGGCATCTCTCTGAAAAAAGTAGCCGAAGCGGTGCGTCACTCCAATAACGATGTGGGTGGTCGCGTACTGGAAATTGCAGGACTCGAGCAATTTATCCGTGGACGAGGTTACATCAAAAATAAGAGTGATCTCGAAAAAGTGGCCATTGGTGTTGGCAGGAATGGCACCCCTGTTCTGTTACGCGATGTGTCTATAGTCAGCCTCGGGCCAGCTATGCGCAGGGGGCTGGCCGAACTCAACGGCGAGGGAGAAGCTGTCGGTGGAACCGTGGTGATGCGCTACGGCGAAGATGCACTGAAAGTGATTGGCGATGTAAAAGCACGGCTGAAAGAAATCAGAAAAAACCTGCCGGATGGTATGCAGATCGTGACTGTTTATGACCGCTCCGACCTCATCAAACGAGCGATAGATAATTTGCGCCACACGCTTATTGAAGAGATGATCGTGGTATCACTGGTGATCGCCATTTTCCTGTTGCACTTCCGCTCGGCATTGATTGCAATCCTTACATTGCCTGTGGCGATTCTGTTGGCCTTTATACCAATGTCCGGACAGCACCTGACTGCCAATATTATGTCGCTGGGCGGTATTGCCGTTGCCATCGGAGCCATGGTGGACGCCTCCATTGTGATGATTGAGAATATCCACAAACGTATAGAGGAATGGGAGGAATCCGGTCGTTCCAGTAGCCGGAACACAATCATCATCAAGGCTATGCAGGAGGTGGGGCCAAGCATTTTCTTTTCGCTGCTGATTATCACCGTTGCATTCCTGCCTGTTTTTGCACTGGAAGGAACAGAAGGACGAATGTTCAAACCACTGGCTTTCACCAAAACCTATTCCATGGGATTTGCCGCATTACTGGCGATTACGTTTACCCCGGCCCTGGCTGTGCTGCTTGTGCGTGGAAAAATCCGGGGGGATAAAAATCCTCTGAATCGCTGGCTTGTCGCAGTCTATACGCCCGTTGTCCGCTTGGCGGTGAAACTGCGCTGGTGGGTGATTGCAACGGCGCTGACCGCACTGATCGTGACCGTGCCGATATTCATGCAACTCGGCAATGAGTTTATGCCGCCTCTGAATGAAGGAGCCATACTCTACATGCCTACATCTACGCCGGGGATGTCCATCACTGAAGCAAGTCGCGTATTGCAATCGATGGACAGGGAGCTTAAATCGTTTCCGGAGGTAGAACGGGTATTTGGTAAAATCGGTCGATCAACCAGCCCAACAGATCCAGCGCCGCTATCCATGGTCGAAGCCGTGATTACGCTCAAACCGAAAGATCAATGGCCGGAGGGTGTAACATGGAAAAGCCTTCTCGCCAAAATGGATCAACAACTGAATTACCCTGGCATGCCCAATGTATGGTGGATGCCGATCCAGACCCGAACTGAAATGCTGGCCACCGGCATTCGTTCTGCTTTAGGGATTAAAGTGTTTGGCGATGATCTCGCCACGGTGGAGGCTACAGGAGTGCGTATTGAGAAGGCTCTGCAAGCAGACCCGCGTACAGCACCGTTCACCCGCAGTGCTTTCGCTGAACGTATTTCCGGGGGTTACTTTCTCGATTTCGACATTGATCGGGATAAAATCGCACGATACAGACTGACCGTGGCCGATGTTGAAAATGTCATCATGACTGCGGTAGGTGGTACGACCATTTCAGAAACCATTGAGGGGCGCGAGCGCTATGCTATCAATTTACGTTATGCCCGCGACTTTCGCGATAACCCTCAGGATCTGAGGCGGGTACTCGTATCCACGCCCGGTGGCGCCCAAATCCCGTTGGCAGAGTTGGCAACACTACATTTTCGCACCGGCCCACCCATGCTACGCAATGAAAATGGGCAGTTGGTGGGCTACGTGTTCGTAGATGTAAACGACAAAATCGGCATTGCCGACTACGTAGCGGCAGCGCGTCAGGTGGTGGCGGAAAAAGCCGATGTACCACCAGGCTACCGGCTCGACTGGGCCGGGCAGTTCAAATATTTTGAACGCGCCAAAGCCAAACTCAAGATGGTCGTTCCACTCACCCTGTTTATTGTTTTTTTTATGCTGTTTCTCAATCGCAAGTCGGTGGTGGAATCCTTGGTTATTCTGTTGGCCGTGCCCTTTTCCTTGATTGGTTCCGTGTGGGTTCTATACCTGCTGGGATACAATATGAGCGTCGCGGTATGGGTAGGCATGATTGCTTTGGCAGGTCTGGATGCTGAAATGGGTGTATTGATGATGCTGTATCTGGGCATGGTTTATCGGCAACGGCAAAGTGATAATCAATTGAACACATGGCCTGACCTAGTGAGCGTTATATCCGAAGGTGCCGGACGTCGTATCCGCCCCATGCTCATGACTGGCATGGTTCTACTGTTGGGATTGGTGCCCATTCTGTGGAGTGATGGCACCGGTGCCGATGTTATGAAACGCATCGCTGCTCCCATGGTGGGCGGCATCGCATCGGCGTTGATCATGGTGCTCGTTGTATTTCCGGCCATCTTTGCTATATGGAAAGGGCGCAGTTTGCGTTCGAGCACGGGAGTTATCCCATGACAGGTTAATTCACCACATAGCACACGCCCCATGCAAAAATAGCAGCTGAAATTTTATATCACTCAAACGAGCGGCACAAAGAAAACAGGAGAAATAGGATGATGAATATGATGAACAACGGGCATAGCGGATTTATGATGGGTGGCATGGGTTTGCTCCATGTTCTGTTCTGGATTCTGATCATTGCAGGTGCGGTATTAATTGTGCAGTGGCTTTCAGGACGAGGGAAAGAATCAGCGCTGGATATTCTCAAAAAACGTTATGCAAAAGGCGAAATCGACAGCGAAGCATTTGAACGTATGAAAAAAGACATTGGCGAAGGTAAAGAATGATGACATCAAACACACGCTTAATCATTGGCCTCACCTTGTTGCTAACCGGCGTTACCGGACTTTTAGCCATACGCAGCAACCCCATGCCGGCAGGTGGTATGGGGATGATGGGGCAAGGCAATATGAAAGAGATGATGAAACGTATGATGGGCGATCAACTGCCACCGGGCATTGATGCGGCCGATCTTCCCGATCCGCAATCTCAGGGGGCGCTGCTTCTGACGCGCTACTGCACCCAATGCCACGATTTGCCGCCACCAGCACTGCACACCTCTGATGAATGGCCCAAAGTATTTGCTCGTATGGATCGACGCATGACGATGATGTCCCGAATGGGCTCGATCCTAAGCCCAACGGATCAAGATCGGTTAATCATCCTGAGCTATCTGCTGCGGCATGCCGCTGATGCTTCTGAGTGAGACGATAATACAAGGATTCCACCATACAAACGGATTTTTCTCCCTCAACAGCAGTGTTTTCCTTGCTGAATTGGCGGACAGGGTACATCGCCGTAGGAACAGAATACGCAGCAATCACCATCTTTGGGTTTGAGCCTGGTGTGGCACTGTTCACATTCATAAAACCACTGGCAGGCATCGGTGGGCATGGTTTCGGTTTTCCGGTGTCCGCAGGACGGACAAGTGATGGTTGATTCAGCATTCATGGGCTTTCTCCATCTGTTTGAATGAAGCCAGGCAGCAACGACCGGATGGGTTTCTGGATTCACAGGCGCAAAGTTTCTCTTTCGTCTGCTGCACGACAAAGGCTTTGATCGCTTTCGCCGTGCCATCATCCAATGCCGCTTGATATACTGCTTCGGAAATATCGAAGCAGTGACAGAGCATGGCTTGCCGGCCGGGCTGAAATGCCCGCAAGCGGGTTTTGGAAATCATATCGGATATCGAAAAATAACCGGTATTGCAATCGGGGCTGGCACAACATGAATAATCACCTTCAGCTATATCTTGGTTGTCCGGAAACTGAACCTGGTGCAACATGGTTTGCCTGCTGACCGGAAAACAGTTCTGGCCGCATGCCGAACAGATTGCTCGGGGCTTTTTTGTGGTCGAATTACAGCAATCACAAGACATGGTCGCTCCTTTTTAACCTGCACAGCAGGATAGTTGTTTGACATCCTTGGTGAATGTCTGGGCGCAGAGCTTCAAGCCCTCGACCATAGTAAGGTAAGGGAAAAGTTGATCGGCCAGTTCCTGAATAGTCATCCGATTGCGTAATGCGATGACTGCTGTCTGGATGATTTCACCACCTTCAGCAGATAACACTTGCACCCCTAACAAGCGGCCTGTGCCCTTTTCAGCCACCAGCTTGATGAATCCATGGGTATCAAAATTGGCCAGTGCTCGTGGCACATTTTCCAGTGCCAGAGTGCGGGATTCAGCATTGATTCCCTGTTTTTTTGCTTCTGTTTCGGTCAAACCCACAGTGCCAACCTGAGGATCGGTAAACACGACTGCAGGCATGGCGGATAAATCCAGTGCCGCATCACCTCCGGTCATATTGATGGCGGCGCGTGTTCCGGCTGCCGCGGCCACATATACATATTGCGGCTGATCGGTACAGTCGCCTGCTGCATAGATGTGATCGGCAGAGGTACGCATATGATCATCAATGATGATGGCACCGTTGTTGCCGGTTTTAACCCCAGCATTATCGAGCATCAACTGCGCTGTATTGGGAGTGCGGCCGGTGGCGACCAGCAATTGATCACAACGTATTTTTTCCGCTTTGAATGATAGTATAAAGCCCTGCCCGTCATGCGAGACCGAGTCGGGCAGCGTGTGCAGCAATACCCGTGCGCCTTCTTCCTCAAATACCTTCACCAGCCCTTCGCCAATCGCCGGATCTTCCTTCGACAGGAATGTACTGCGTGCCATGATCGTAACCTTTGATCCCAGCCGCAAAAATGCCTGTGCCAGTTCCAGCGCCACAACCGATGCGCCGATTACGACCAGATGTTCGGGTAATGCCTCTGCAACCAATGCTTCGGTCGATGTCCAGTAAGGAGAATCCGCAAGTCCGGGGATATCCGGAATAGCGGGGCTTGCTCCTGTGGCCAGCAGTATTTTATCCGGTGTGAGGCGCAGCTCACTTCCATCGGCCTGTTCCACGATCAATGTACGGGCATCCTCAAAGCTGGCCCAGCCACGAATCAGATTAATATCGGGATTATTATCCAGAATACTTTCATATTTGGCATGCCTCAACGCTTCAACACGCGTCTGTTGCTGATGAACCAGCTTGGCGCGATTGATCTGCGCCTGATGAAGCACAATACCCTCAAAGCCGTGAGAAGATTGTAAATGGGCGATATGAGCGCTGCGAATCATGATCTTGGACGGTACGCAGCCAACATTGACACAAGTACCACCGATAACTTGCTCGCCTTCGATCAGGGTTACTCTGGCGCCTTCTTCAACGGCTTTGATGGCTGCCGCGAAAGCACCGGAGCCTGTCCCGATAATAGCGATATGTAGTTTTTTATTCTGATCCTGAATATTCATATTCTGAACAGAGCAGCAGTCATTCACAATCAGGCATCCTTCTTGCCCATTTCGCAGCATTCACCCTTATCTTTTTTGAAAAATGCGTACACAGTCAGAGCAAGGAAGAATACCAGCGAGGGCATCAGCACCGCATCCAGATGCCCCACCCAGGCAGCAAGGCCAATCGCGCCAAATAAAATAACAAGCACTGGGGTAAAGCAACACAGAGCTACGACAATAGTACCGATAATTCCGGTTTTAAGCAGGGTGGATTTTTTCATATTAGCTCCTTGTTTAATGGCATGTCGGGCAATGCGTCACCAGCCAGATTACAGCAGATACCGCCGCAACGCCGATAATGACGTTCAGCACGACTGAGTTGGCGCTCTCTTTTTCCGATTCGCTCATTATTTTGTTTCTGTGATTGTGGCCGGATAGCCCAGCTTAGTAATGGCCTGAGCAATCGCTTGAGATGATTGCTCGCTATCTTCAAACGTAATGGTCGCCAACGCCGTATTAAGATCAACCGTCGCAGAGTGAACCCCTTTCATTTGCATAGCACGATGCCGAACACTGATTGGGCAAGTGCCACAGGTCATACCAGAAACATGCATGCTGACAGTTTTCTCCTGTGCAAAACCCGTTTGCGCGTAGGTCGCAGCCATGAAAAAACAGCCAGTAATCAATAATATTTTTCGCATCAGTGAATCTCCTTATTTAATAAGATAGGGTAAGAGCGATGGTGAGATAAGCAGCAGAACAGAAAACCCGCCCAGCATCCAGAGCAAGACCGGTTTCTTTGGCGGACAACCATTGGCCATGCACACTTTCCGCCCCTGCCAGTGACGCCAGCCAGCCCAGGCAAGCAAAGCAAGAGTGATGGCAGCAAATACAGGACGATACGGCTCCATGGCAATAAAGGCCGATGCCGAACCCAGTCCCAGCATCACCACTATCAATGGTCCGATGCAACAGGCGGATGCCAGAAAACCGGCAATCATTGCGCCGATCAACGGGGGGGTTTCTTTCTTTATTTCGGTGTTGTTCAAGTTACTCCTCCAGCGATTTCAGGATAGGACAGGGATCGACATCGGATGACTGCTCACACTGTTCAGCCAGTGTTAACAGGGTTTGACGCATACGGGAAAGTTTCAGGATTCGTGTACCGATTTCATCGGCCTTGGCTTCAGCCACAGTCCGGACTTCAGCGCATGCCTTCCCGTCGGCACGGATCGCAAGCAGTTGCCCGATCTCTTCAAGGGTAAAACCCAGCTCTTTCGCCTGTACAATAAATTTCAGCCGGGTGATATCACTGACTGAATACTGG
>WFUI01000287.1 GCA_015485035.1 Mariprofundus sp. | reverse complement strand
GGTCGAGGCACTGCCTGCTTTTGCAATGCGAATGCTGCGTTGATGGACCGGGTCTTTAATCAGGCAATCATCTGTTGTGTCCAGATAAATCCGGTCGACTTCATCGTTAAATATGACCGGGCCATGTTGCTGTTTCCGTTTGAAATCGTCCGGCTTATCAAGATACGGGCAACCGTCCAGCCCGAGAAGTGAAACAGATCGAATGTCGCTGACAGCAAAATAGGTATGCAATGCCTGACTTACGGTTATGGCTTCATCACTACGGTTTGTGGTGATCAGTTGCATATCCAGTGTTGCGCCCAGCGTCACGTGTAGTTCACATTGCGTTGCATGCGGCCATAAGGGGTGATTGGCTGCAACGGCAAGCTTGAATGATATGCGACAACTGTCATCCGCCAAAAGTTCTGTGGTTGTGACATTCCACATGGACGTACGGGCAAAGCCATGCGCCGGGAGTGAATTTTCCGGATCATGGGCTCCGAACCATGGCCAGCAGACCGGAATACCGCCACGAATGGATTTACCTTTACGAAGTCGGGCATCATCTGACATCCATATCACCGGTTGCTGTCCTGCCGGTATCCATGAGAGCAGGTGAGCGCCCTGTAATGCGATGGATGCCGAACAGTGGCGGTTTGTAATGTCGGCGATAATGCATTCGTCACCCGGATCGTGGAAGCTGATCCGGTCTTCGATTGCAAACCTGTTATTCAAAGCAGAGAGGTTTTGATTCATATCCGTTCTCCTTCCAGACATAAAGGCTTTCAGATTAGCGCGTTGACTGCAATGTACAGGGCGTTTGTTGGTTGAGCATTGCCGGGGCATCGGTCAATATCAGCCCATGTACGATTTGTTTGCCCAACCGTTGACGGTTATTCCCGGCATCGGTGCCGCGCTGGAAAAACGGCTTGCAGCTCGTGGGGTGCGTTGTCTCGGCGATCTGTTATTGCATCTTCCGAAGGACTATCTTGATGATCGCTGTATTCAACCTGTTGACCGGTTGACAGAAGGGGTCAGCGCACGCATTTGCGGACGTATTGTATCCAGACAGGCGCGTGGATACGGGCGTAAGCGACAGGTGATTTTAACGCTTGCCGATAATTCGGGGCAGATAACACTCAATTTTTTCCATTCCGGATATATGATGACTGATGCCCGGTTATGCGAAGGTCGTGAGATTTCAGTGCGTGGCATTGTCGAACGCTGGAGGGGTAATTGGCAGATGAATCATCCTGACTGGTGCGTGATCGAGGCATTTCAGCCCGGTTTCCAACCGGTTTATGCATCGCTGGCAGGGCTGGGTGGCAAACGTATTTGTACATTGATTCGGCATGTTCTGACCAGGGTTGCTGCTGCTGAGAGTAGTCTGGATCATGTATTGGAAGATACATGGCATCTGCCATCGTTGGGTCAGGCTTTGAAACGGTTGCATATGCCGGATACGCTGGACGCGGAAGAGCGTGCAAAGGCGCTTGTACGATTGAAAAGTGAAGAAGTGATTGTATATCTGCATTTGATGCGCGAAAAGAAAAAACAGGCGGATTGTCCGGCATTATCGTTGCAGGGAGAGCAGCTTAGTGAGCAATTATTAAACAGTTTTCCATTTCCTCTGACTCCGGCGCAACAACAGGTATGGGGGGAGATTTCCGGCGATTTGCAATCCGGCAGGCGTATGCACCGGTTATTGCAGGGTGATGTGGGAGCAGGTAAAACCTGGGTTGCCGCTTTGGCCATGGCAAGGGTTGCCGGTTGTGGTTATCAGGCGGCATTGCTTGCACCTACCGAAGTGCTGGCTAAACAGCATGCCGATACATTACGTGAATTATTTGCGCCATTCGGGCTTGAGGTCGCACTGTTAACCGGGAGTACAAAGGCAAAACTTCGGCGTGAAATTATTGCCGGATTGCGTGGGAATACACTGAAGCTGATTGTCGGTACACATGCTTTGCTCACCGATGATGTGGTGTTCCATCATCTGGCCCTGGCTCTGGTGGATGAACAGCATCGTTTCGGTGTGCGGCAGCGCTGGGCGCTGGCCGATAAACAACACGATGACCGGAATGCTATTCACCTGTTAGGAATGACAGCGACACCGATTCCACGCACGCTGGCTTTATCGCTCTATGGCGATATGGATTTATCGATGATGCATGGTATGCCACCGGGCCGAAAACCGGTGGAGACGCGTGTGATCGCCGCACATAAGATGCAACCGCTGGCTGACGGAATGCAGCGTATCCTTGATGCCGGAGGCCGTATTTACTGGATTGTCCCACGTATCGATGAGGATGAGGATGGTGTATCGGTTGATCAACGGGTGGATTTGTTAAAGGGTTATTTTCCTGCAGCTAATGTGCTGGGATTGCACGGGAGGATGAAATCACAAGACAAACAAACGGCGCTGGAAGCTTTTGCATCGGGGCCGTGCAGGATTATTGTCTCTACCACGGTTGTCGAAGTGGGGGTCGATGTACCTGAAGCGCATTTGATAGTGATTGAACAGGCCGAATCTTACGGTCTGGCGCAATTGCATCAGCTCAGGGGTCGGGTCGGGCGATCATCCGAGCAGAGTTATTGCATGTTGATTGCCGGCGAACAGATATCCGAAACAGCCATGTCGCGTTTAAAGTTGATGGTTCATACACATAATGGCCTGGAACTGGCTGAAGCCGATCTTGCACTGCGTGGCGGTGGTGATGCTGTCGGTACACGTCAGCATGGAGATGCCGGCTTCCGGCTGCTGAACTTGGCCGGGGATGCGGGACTTATACGGCAATGGTTCGAGGCTTTGCCGGACTTTGCGCCGGATGAAACCATGCAACGTTTCTGGCGACCGTTTGCGGAAGCAACAGATTAGGGTGCTCTGAAAAAAGTCAGAGCTTCCATAGCAGAGTAGTGGAGATGATAAAATGAAAGAGGATTGTCCAATTGTTGTCGAAGTGAATCCGGAATATTCACCCGAACACTCCGAACCGGACCAGGGACGCTATGTCTTTATCTATTATATCAATATTCGAAATACAGGCGCACAGTCAGCACAACTGATCAGTCGACACTGGGTGATTACTGATGCCAATGGAAAAGTAGAGGAAGTTCGCGGTGACGGCGTCGTGGGTGAGCAGCCTGTCCTTGAATCTGGTGATGAACATTTTTATAACAGTTTCTGCGTGCTGGAAACCAGTGTCGGCTGCATGCAGGGCAGTTATATGATGCTGGGTGAGGACGGGCGCTATTTCGATGCACCGATTCCAGCTTTTACACTGGCTGTTCCCGGGGCAATCAACTGAATACATATCCGGTTCTGTACAGCTTCCGTCGCTGTCCCTATGCCATGCGGGCACGTATGGCGCTGCTGACTGCCGGCATTCAGTGTGAAGTCCGCGAAGTTGTGCTTAAAGACAAACCGCAGGCAATGCTGGATATATCGCCCAAGGCAACAGTGCCGGTATTGCAACTCCCTGACGGACGGATTATTGATGAAAGTCTTGATATCATGTGCTGGGCGCTGGCTGAAAACGATCCGGAAGCCTGGATGTCTCCGGCGAATGGATCCCGGGACGGGATGTTTGAATTGATTCGGCAAAATGACACAGAATTCAAATTTCATCTGGATCGTTATAAATATCCCCGGCGTTTCGGTGAATCGGTGGATGCCCGGTATCATTTCGACCGGGCTTGCGAGTTTCTTACCGGACTTGATACCGGACTGCGCCAGAACGGTTTTCTTTTCGGTGAGCGAGCAAGTCTTGCTGATGTGGCTCTGTTTCCCTTTGTGCGACAGTTTGCTTCAGTTGATCCGGAAAAGTTTGAGCAAATATCCTGTCTCCATGTCAAACAATGGCTGGAATACTGGCTTGGAGACAGGTGCTTTTCACAGGTGATGAAAAAACTGCCTCCATGGCATGTGGGCGATAACAGCACATTTTTATTGTCGTAGTGTGAGACATATCACTTTCTGCCTGCTTCAAAGCCGTATTATTCGCGTTGTGGATGTAGCAGATCACTTGGTCACAGGAGTCAATAATGTTTGAAAAACATGCCAAAAACAAAAAGCCGAATATGGAAAAGAAAAGCGAGAGCAAAATTACCCGTACAGTAATTCACTCTTTCCCGCGCCCGTTATTCTCCAATAAATAATCACTGGCGCCTTTTGCGCCTGTTTTTTCGTAATGGCTGAGGCCGTTGCAGTTTATGATTCATTCGAACACTTCTCCCTGATGGGGGAACAAGACATTCAGGGCCGTTGCCGATCAGATCGGTGCGGCCCATTTTTTTTAGTGCACCCCTTATCAGATTCCAGTTCATCGGGTCATGGTATCGCAGTAATGCCTTGTGCAGGTCTCGCTGTTTCTTTCTTTTCGGCGTGAATACAGCTTCACTGTTTTTTCTGATTTTTCGTAAAGGGTTTTTACCAGAATAATACATGGCTGATGCTGTAGCCATGGGTGAGGGAAGAAATGCCTGCACCTGATCCGGTTTGAAATGGTTGGCTTTCAGCCATAGGGCCAGGTTCAGCATATCTTCATCGCTGGTGCCCGGATGGGCGGCAATGAAGTAGGGAATCAGATACTGTTTTTTTCCGGCCTTTTTTGAAGCCTGTTCAAACATTTTTCTGAACCGTTCAAAGCTTTCTATTCCCGGCTTCATCATTTTTGAAAGTGTTTTATTTTCAGTATGTTCCGGAGCTATCTTCAAGTAACCTCCGACATGATAGGTGGCGAGTTCTTCGATATATTCGGGCGATTCAACAGCCAGATCATAACGCAGGCCGGAAGCGATAAAGATTCGCTTGATACCGCGAATACTGCGAGCCTTGCGATACAAATGAATCAGAGGTGTATGGTCGGTATTCAGGTTTTTACAGATACCGGGAAATACACACGATGGCCTGCGACATGCGGCTTCAATGTCTGGCGATTTACAGGCCAGGCGGTACATATTGGCAGTAGGACCGCCAAGATCAGAAATGATACCGGTAAAGCCGGGGGTTTTATCACGGATATTTTCGATTTCCCTGAGAATCGAACTTTCAGAACGGCTCTGGATAATACGTCCTTCATGTTCGGTGATGGAGCAGAATGTACAACCTCCGAAACAGCCACGCATGATATTGACCGAATGTTTAATCATCTCATACGCCGGGATACGTGCATGACCATAAGAACTATGCGGTACGCGCGAATAGGGGAGATCGAATACGGCATCCATTTCTTCAGTGGCAAGCGGTATGGCAGGAGGATTGAGCCATACATCGCGTGCACCATGTTTCTGTACCAGTGCCCGGGCATTGCCGGGGTTGGTTTCCAGGTGCATTAAACGCGAGGCGTGGGCATAGAGAACGGGATCTTCCTTCACCGCTTCGAAAGAGGGCAAACGGATTACTGTCCGGGCCCTGTTCAGTTTCAGATGCGAGATCGGTATGCGTATTATCTCTTCGCGTTGGCCGGAGGCACTTCCTTTACTGCACTCCGCATTGGCAGCTGAATCTTCCATTGCATACGGATCGGCGTGCTCTATCAGCGCACCCGGGGTGTCGATTTCAGTTGAATCCACCTCCGACCAGCCGGACGGAATTTCCCGCCTCATGAAGGCTGTACCGCGAATATCAGTGATTGCCTTGATAGACTCGCCGTTGGCCAGCCGGTGCGCAATCTCGATGATTTGACGTTCTGCGTTGCCGAATACCAGCATATCTGCTTTGGAATCCGGCAATACGGATCGACGCACAGTATCCGACCAGTAATCATAATGGGCAATGCGACGCAAGCTGGCTTCGATGCTGCCAATAATCACAGGCACACCCTTGAAAGCTTCACGACAGCGTTGAGCATATACGGTCACAGCCCGGTCGGGTCGTTTGCCGGCTGCACCATCGGGCGTATAGGCATCATCAGATCGAATCCGCCGCTCTGATGTATAGTGGTTTACCATCGAATCCATATTTCCGGCAGTAACCCCGAAAAAGAGATTCGGCTTGCCAAGAGCGCGGAAGTCGTCAGCTGATTTCCAGTCCGGCTGGGAAATAATACCAACCCGAAAACCCTGAGCTTCCAGCGTACGACCAATCACCGCCATACCGAAACTCGGATGATCCACATAGGCATCACCAGAAATGATGATGATATCGCAACAATCCCACCCAAGCTTGTCCATTTCGGATTTAGTCATCGGCAGTTGAGGAATTGCCGGAGGCTCGGAACGATATCTGGGCCAGCTTAAAATCGACCGGACATGGTATGGGGGCTGGGCTGTCATTCGCGCACCCTAACATCAATCTGAATGGATGCTTAATGTGGTGATTTTTTCTTTTTTGTCCAAAGTGGTTGACAACCCTCTAAAGATATATTTATTGTTCGCCTTCACATAAGGTATACTGTTAATGGATGTTATGGCCTCCATGCAGAAGAAATTCATGAGCGTGGATACCGCAAACAGGAGTAAAGCATGAAACAATTATTGATGTTGCCTTTGGTCTTCGTTTTTATCTCATTGCTGCCTGCTATGGCTGCGGCAGATGGCACCGCTATCCTGCAAGAGCGTTGTGCCTCATGTCATAATCTGAAAGGGCCTCCAGTAAGTACGCTTGCTGATCTATGGCAGCGCAAGGGGCCGGATCTGTTTTATGCCGGCAATAAATATAATCAGTCATGGGTTGAAGCGTGGCTGCAAAACCCGAAACGGATTCGACCTGCCGGGATGTTTTATATAGATCATATCAAGCCGGGGCCAAAACGGGATTTGGTGGATGAATCCACACTGAAAGGACATATAAAGCTGAATGCTGCTGATGCAAAAGCTGTGGCATCGGCTCTGGCTGATCTGAAGGCGAACAGTGCCTTGATCAAGGCAGAAAAGCATGATCCGGGCATGGTTCCCGGTCCGCTGGGCGAAATGATGTTCGATAAAATATACGGTTGTCTGGCCTGTCATCAGATCGAACCGGGTTATGGGGGTGTATCAGGTCCCGAGATTTATACGGCGGGCAAACGTTTAACACCTGAATTTATGCTCAGTTATATCCGCAGTCCACAGGCATGGGATCCGAAAATATGGATGCCGAATAAACATGTTCCCGAAGCCAATATGCAAAAGCTGGTCAATTACATCCTTGATTTGTCGAAGGAGAATTTTGATGAATAGATATATCTTTAATACTCTTATGGTAGCGATTCTTTTGGTTCCGTCCATTTCCCGCGCCGAGACAGCTGCTGATAATTACAAGACTTACTGTATACAGTGCCATGGCATGCAGGGTAATGGCATGGGAGCAAACATTCGGGACATGTCTGTACAGCCACGAGACCATACTGATGCCAAATCGATGGGTGGGCGCTCTGATGCCGAGTTGTTCAAGGTGATCAAGGAAGGTGGGTTGGCAATCAACAAGTCTTCACTGATGCCCCCATGGGACAGCGTCTTCACTGATGATGAGATCCACGATCTTGTTAAACATCTTCGCAAGCTTTGCAAATGCAAGCATGCAGGTTAGTGATACTTTGAAAGAAGTATAGCTAAGGAGGTGCTGAGTGAATCAGCGTTTCCATACGGCTCCTGGAAGGGGCTTTTACACAAAAGAGGAGGTAGCAATGAAGCTATTTAAAACAGGAATGCTTTCATGTGCGGTTTTTGCAATGATTGCAGGGGTAAGCATCCCGGCGGCTTTCGCCAAAACGGTCAAGGTAACTATGACGGCAATGGAAAATGATGTCGTGATTGATAACAAGGGCACCAAGTATCCGGCATGGACCTATGATGGCACCATTCCGGGCAAGGTTGTGCGTGTTAAAGTCGGTGATACCGTGGATTTCACACTGATCAATCCGAAGACCAACAAGAATTCACACTCGATTGATTTCCATGCAGCAGAAGTGGATGTGCTCAATGAGTTCGGTGCTGTTAAACCGGGACACAATAAACATTTCATTTTCAAGGCCAAACGTGCCGGTGTCTGGATGTATCACTGCGGAGCTAACCCGATGGTGCAACATATTGCCCGTGGCATGTATGGAACCATCATTGTCGACCCGAAGAGATATACCAAAGCCTATCCGAAGCCTGATCGTGAATATGTACTGATTCAATCCCAGTTCTTCCCGGATGCCGAGAATTATGCGGCCATGCTGGAAAACAAGGGTTGGACCAATGCTCTGATCAACGGGAAAATATTCAACTACGATCCGGTTCATGATCCGAATGCCACCAAGGTGTTGATGGCCAAGCCCGGTGAGCGTGTGCGTATTTTCTTTATCAATGCGAACATCAATATGCCGGTGGCCTTTCATCCGATTGCCGGCATCTGGGATCGTGTATTTGTGAATGGCAATCCGAAGAATGTACTTTATGACGTACAAACTTACGGTGTGCCTGTGGCAGGTGCGAGTGTTTTTGACATCGTATCTCCAGCTGATCATGCCACCAACAATGCGATTGTGGATCATACCATGAGTGCAGCACTGCGTGGTGCGATTACGGTGTTAATGAATCGCCCGGATGCCGATCCAAAACTCGGCAAGGGCGATAATATCCTGATTCGATAAGCAGGCCGTTGTATTCATTACCGGGGGGCACTTTGTGCCCCCTTTTTTGATTGGTGGTATCGCTACCATGATAACCAATTCCCGCATCTGTATTACAGGCAACCTGCATAGGCAGTGTGGTTTATCCGGTGGATATTCGATATGGGGTCACTGATTAATTCATTTTTTACATACGCAATGTGATAGCACCTGTGTCACGCTGCTGCCATGTGGTTGCAACAATCATGTCATAATTTCCAGGCAGCATCAGGTATCCTGTAACAGGAGTTATGATGCTGAATGTAGAAGAGTTGATTGAACAACGGTTTCCTGCTTTTGAAAAGAAACCGCCATTGCTCAGGCGACCACTCAGAGCAGCGCTGCGGTTTCTTTTTCACGAACGTGAGCAACAGCGCTTTCAACAGCAGTACCCGCATCTGAAAGGAATGGATTTTGTTGATCAGTTGCTGGAATATTTTGATTTCAGTTATACGATCCAGCCGCGCGAAATCGAACGCATCCCGAGTCATGGCCGGGTGGTGATTATTGCCAATCATCCTATTGGTACACTCGATGCGGCTGTGCTGTTGAAGATGGTCAGTCAGGTTCGTGCCGATGTAAAAGCAGTGACCAATCAGCTGTTATCCAGCGTCGAGCCCTTGCAATCATTACTTTTGCCGGTGGATAATATGGATGGTAAAACCACGCGCGACCAGATTCGGGCTGTATATCGGCATCTGGAACATGAAGGTGTGGTGATCATTTTCCCGGCTGGTGAGGTGTCACGACTCGGGCCGTCCGGTATTCGGGACGGGCGCTGGAACAATGGTTTCCTGCGTATTGCGACAGCTACACGTGCGCCTGTTCTGCCTGTGCATGTCAATGGGCGCAATTCGATATTTTTCTATGCCCTGTCAACACTTGCAAAACCATTGTCAACGCTGTGGCTGATTCGTGAGATGTATAAACAGGCAAGGCGGTCGGTATCCATTTCTATTGGAGAAATTATACCCTTTGAAAGTTATCAGGGCGTGCAACTGCCATTCAGGGCCAGGGTTAAACTGTTCCAGAAACATGTTTATCGAATCGGCAATCGCAAAAGTCCAATGTATGATACCTGTGCTCCGATTGCGCATCCGGAACCGCGTCATTTATTGCGCCAGGAAATTCAGCGTTGTCAGTTGCTGGGCGCAACTCAGGATGGCAAACAGATTTATCTGTCTCCATTTCATCCGGACAGTTGTCTGATGCGGGAAATTGGCCGTTTGCGGGAAATCGCCTTTCGCGCTGCCGGTGAAGGGACAGGAACCCGCCGCGATGTGGATGGCTATGACCGCCACTGTTTTCAACTGGTGCTGTGGGATGAGGCAGAGATGGAGATTGTCGGTGCTTATCGTCTCTGCACCACCTCAGGCAGAAAAGCTTCAGATCCAACCAGTGATGATGGAGCGCTGTATTCGCAAACCCTGTTTAAATTTTCAGATGGTATGGATGAAATTCTGAAGCATGGCATTGAGTTGGGGCGCAGCTTTGTACAGCCGCGCTATTGGGGGCGTCGAAGCCTCGATTATCTGTGGTACGGGATCGGTGCGTTTTTGCGCAGTAACCCTGAATTCCGATATTTGTTCGGGCCGGTATCTATCAGTGACAGCTATCCGCTGGCAGCCAAAGATATGCTGGTTTATTTTTACAACCTGTACTTCGGGGATATGGACGGCCTGGCACAGGCATATATGCCATATCATTTGACAGAGGCGAAACGTCTGGAATTGTCGCTGCATTTTTCCGGCAAGGATTACAAATATGACTTTATGCATCTTAAAAGCAGCCTCAAACATATGGGCTGCTCTGTGCCGACCCTGTACAAGCAATATACTGAAATATGCGAACCCGATGGTGTATATTTCCTCGGGTTCAATATTGACCCTGATTTCGCCAATTGTGTGGATGGGCTGGTGGTCGTTGATCTGACCCGGCTGAAAGATAAAACGAGGCAACGGTATATCGAAAACACAAGACAGGAAGTTTCCTGAGAGTGTTCTGAAAGCGCAGTGTATCCGCTCAGTCCATGGATGCTAATGGATGGATCACCAACGCAAACAGCCTTAAACACCATTGCTTTATGGCGTATGAGGCAGCGCATCGTTACACTGCCGCGCCAATGAGTAAGATTAATCAATCCCATATCCGCAATTTTTCCATTATTGCCCATATCGATCACGGCAAGTCCACCCTGGCTGACCGTTTGATTGAGGTGACCGGCGCATTATCCGAGCGCGAGATGAAAACCAATCAGGTGCTCGATTCGATGGAGCTGGAGCAGGAGCGCGGCATTACCATCAAATCGCAGACCGCGACGCTGACCTATACCGCCAGGAATGGTGAAACCTATCAACTCAATCTGATTGATACGCCCGGCCATGTCGATTTCACCTATGAGGTTTCCCGCTCCTTACAGGCTTGTGAAGGAGCGCTACTGATTGTTGATGCGGCCCAGGGTGTGGAAGCGCAGACGCTGGCCAATGTTTATCTTGCGATGGATAATGATCTCGAAATTATTCCGGTGATCAACAAAATCGACCTGCCCAGCGCCGATATCGATGAGGCCAAACGCCAGATCGAGGAAGTGATCGGGCTGGATGCCTCGTATGCGATCCCGGTTTCGGCCAAGACTGGCGTGGGCATTAATGATGTGCTGGAAGCCATTGTCGAACATGTGCCGCCACCGGAGAACCGGGACGATAAACCGCTGCGGGCATTGGTGGTGGATTCCTGGTTCGATGCCTATGTGGGTGCCATGGCGCTGGTGCGTGTTGTCGATGGTGTGTTGAGAAAGGGTGAACGATTCCGCCTGATGTCGATGCCGACAGCCGCCAGTTACGAAGTACAGGACGTCGGGTATTTTGTGCCTGCCCCGTTTTCAGCCCCGCAACTGGCTTCAGGAGCGGTGGGCTATTTGACCGGTGGTATCAAGACGCTGGCCGATTTGAAGGTGGGAGATACTGTCACGACACTGAAAAACGGAGCAAGTGAACCGTTGCCGGGTTATCGCGAACCGAAACCGATGGTATTTTCCGGGCTTTATCCGGTTGATTCGGCCGACTATAATGATTTAAGGGATTCCCTCGAAAAGCTGAATATGAACGATCCGGCCTTTACCTTTGAGCCGGAGAATTCCTCGGCATTGGGATTGGGATTCCGTTGCGGGTTTCTGGGCATGCTGCATATGGAAATTGTGCAGGAGCGGCTGGAGCGCGAATATGATCTCGATCTGATTACCACGGCCCCGAGTGTGATTTACCGGATTCATAAAACTGATGGCGAAGTGATTGAAATATCCAATCCAAGCGAGTTCCCCGACCCACAAACCATTGAAAGCGTTGAGGAACCGACGGTGATCGCCAATATATTTACACCGGAAGAGTTTGTCGGAGCGATGATGAAGTTGTGCCAGGAGCGGCGCGGAATGCAGCTGGATATGAAATTTATCGGGCAGGGCAGGGTGATGCTGAGTTATCGCTTACCGCTGGCCGAAATGGTGATCGACTTTTATGATCGTCTGAAATCAGTATCGCGCGGTTATGCTTCGATGGATTATGAGTTGTCCGATTTCTCTGCCGATGATGTGGTCAAGCTGGATGTTCTGGTACATGCCGAGCCGGTCGATGCACTCTCTTTGATTGTACATCGCTCGATTGCTGAAACGCGTGGACGTGAGCTGGTCAAAAAGTTACGTCAGCTCATTCCGCGACAACAGTTTGATGTTCCCTTGCAGGCGGCCATTGGCGGCCGTATCTTGGCTCGCGAAACGATCAAGGCAGTACGCAAGAATGTGACTGCCAAGTGTTATGGTGGTGATATTACCCGCAAACGCAAGTTGCTGGAGAAGCAGAAGGCTGGCAAGAAACGTATGAAATCGATTGGTAGTGTTGAGGTGCCGCAGGAGGCATTCCTGGCAGTGCTGAAGTTGAATGAATAAGGAATCAGAATATGAGTGAAAGTAAAAAGCCGGTCTGGCGCGAATGGCTGGAGAGTTTGATTGTCATAGCAGTGCTGGCCATTGTGATACGCAGCTTCATTGTGGCACCGTTCAAGATTCCGTCATCGAGCATGGTGCCGACGCTGGAAATAGGTGATTACCTGTTTGTGTTGCGTTATCCCTATGGTTTTCGTATTCCGCTGACAGATATTCAGTTGATGTCGAAAGAAGCCAAACGCGGTGATGTGGCGGTATTTGTATTTCCGGAAGACAAGAGCAAGGATTATATCAAACGTATTGTTGGCCTGCCGGGCGATAAGATCGTTTATCGCAATAACAGGTTGAGTGTGAACGGCAAGCTGATGCCGCTGGTGAAGAAGGGTACCCGAACCTATTTTATGCAGGATGGCAGTGCAGATGTATCCGGCTTGTATGTGGAAGACCTGGATGGCATCAAGCACTATGTGCTCCGCAAGGAATATTCTATCCGTGATGGTGAGTGGACTGTTCCGGAGGGTATGTACTTTGCGATGGGCGATAATCGCAATAATTCGCGTGACTCCCGTTTTTGGGGCTTCGTGCCACAATCCTATATGGTTGGCCGCGCTGCGATTGTCTGGTGGTCATGGGATCACGTGAAGGGTTCACCTCGCTGGGATCGTATCGGGCATGTCATTGAATAATCAGTTGACGGGGATTTGTTACGGGAAGGCCGTTCAACGGCCATCTGCTCTGAGGAATTCCGAGCAAGGGTTTTCTGTTGTGAAGTTTTTGTTCTGGCTTGCGGTGCTGGGTTTTTTTGTATTCAACGGTTTTTTGGTGCTGCATGCTTATTACACCAACTGGCAGGTACAACATTGTTTCGAGGGGCTGGTACACAACAGAGCCGCGCAGGTTGGTGAACTCGAAGCGCGGGATAAGCTGGCTGAATTGTTGAGTGTGCAATATCTCGAAAAAGATGACCTGCCTGCCGGGTTTTATGATCAGCTCCAAATCAAGGTATCAGGGAATATGGTTGAAGTCTCATCAAGTTACAGTGTGACCATCTGGCCATTCGGCAAGGTTGAACATGTGGATGAATCCGGCAATTATGACCCTGAGTCGCTGAGTGGCATGGATATACTCAGAGATAAAACACGCATTGATCTGTTATTTGAACCCTACGCCATATCAAACCCGGGTGGTCCATGAGTCATGATCATGTCCATGATGGACTGGATATTCTGCAGACATGTATTGGGTATTCGTTTTCGGATATCCAGCTGCTGAAACGTGCCCTGACACATCGTTCAGCCGATCAGAACACACATGGCAAACATATGGAGCGCCAGGAGTTTCTTGGTGATGCTGTGCTGGGACTGGTCATTTCCGAGTTCCTGCATGACACCTATCCTGATAAGCCGGAGGGGGAACTTTCTCGCATGCGTTCGGTGCTGGTACGTAAACAGGGACTGCTTGAAGTTGCACAGGCATGGCAATTGTCTGCTTACCTCTGTGTGGGTGACAGCGAGCGGATCGGAAAAAACGGCGGTGGCATTAAATCACCTTCCATTGCTGCCAATGCGGTAGAAGCGGTCATCGGTGCTGTGTTTGAGGATGGGGGCTGGGATGCTGCCCGTCATCTGGTGAGATGTGCCTGGCAGAAGATGCTGGCGGACATTGGAAGTATTGATACGCGTGATGCCAAAAGCCGATTGCAGGAATGGACGCAGGCCAATGATATGGGCTTGCCGGAATATGAGTTGCGTGATCTGGGAACCGGATCTTCGCCGCGTTTTGAAGCCGGTTGCCGGGTCAAGGGTACTCTTCTTGGGCGTGGGCGTGGCGAAAGAAAAAAACAGGCTGAGACCAAAGCGGCTGAACAGGCGTACAGGAAACTGAAACATGACTGAAAAAGATTTTCGCTGCGGAACTGTAGCGTTGCTGGGTGTCCCGAACGTAGGCAAGTCCACGCTGATGAATCATCTGATTGGGGCCAAGGTGGCTATAGTAACACCCAAGCCGCAAACCACGCGGCATCGGATTCTTGGTATTTATACCGATGATTCCCGTCAAATTATTTTTGTCGATACGCCGGGTATTCATAAGGGTTCAAAACAACTGAACAAAAACATGGTGCGGGTAGCCTATGCGGCAGCTGAAGAGGCTGATGTGCTGGCCATTATGCAGGATGCCAGCAAACCGTTGGACAGGCCGACGAAAATGCTGATCGAGCGATTTGCAGATGGCCGTTTGAAGCAACCGCGCATCCATGTGCTTAATAAGGTGGACCGGGCCGATAAGGCGCGGTTATTGCCGCGTTTACAGCAGTTACAGCAGCTTGATCCCGGAGCCATGGCTTATGTGCCGGTATCAGCCCGGAAAGGCATTCAGACCGATAGCCTGCTGAATGAACTGACCAGGCATCTGCCGGTTCAGCCGCCGTTGCACGATCCCGACTGGTTTACCGATCAGAGCCAGCGTCAACTGGCTGCTGAATATGTACGTGAGCAGGTGTTTCTATCCATGCATCAGGAGATTCCGTTCCAGACAGCAGTGGATATCGAACGCTTCGAGGAACACGGGGATGTGATTGAGATTGATGCTGTGATACTGGTTGGCAGCGAACGCCACAAACCCATGCTGATCGGCAAAGGCGGTGAAGGCATGAAATCCGTGGGCACCAAAGCGCGCAAGGGTCTGGAAGAGATTCTGGGTTGCAGGGTGCGTCTCAATCTATGGGCGAAAGTCGATGCGGACTGGTTTAATCATCCGGGAAAACTGATGGATCTGGGTCTGGGGGCAGAACAATAGCCGAGATTTCAGATCGTGCGATATTAATCAGACGGATTCCGTATGGCGATACTTCGCTGATTTGCCATTTTTTTACCGGTGAGCATGGTCGTGTTGCGTTGATGGCCAGAGGTGCCCGTCGACCCAAAAGCGGTTTTCGTGCCAGTCTTGAACCTCTCCATGCCTTACAGATCAGCTGGCGATCCGGCCGTACGGGTATGGGGACACTTGTTGATATCCACCGTGGACAGGGTTTGCTGGAACCTTCGTTCTTGCTTGATGGTTTGGAGTTGCTGGCTATCGCATCCCGTTTATTTCAGGAGGGTGACCCGCACGGGTTTGACGAGACAACCGCAGCGCTGTCATTGCTGGCCGAACGCGGGCAGCAGCAGGGCTTATTGGCGGCGGTATGGTATATGCTTGATGTGGCTGGCTGGCTTGGTAATTTGTCGCACTGCTGGCAGTGTGGCAGGGAAGTGGAGCAGACGATGTTCTGGCAGCACGGGCAACTGGTTTGTGATTCCTGCGGTAAGGGAATGCGGGTTTCAGCTGGATTGCGCAAGTCGATTGCCGGAGTGATTTCCGGTGGTCATGTTCGGCTCAGTATGGCGGATGCCGATACCTTGCGGGAGATGATTCGAATGGTGCTGCAGGAACACGGCATTAAGGCTACAGACAGTTTCGTAAATTATTGAGAGGCCCTGAGGGAGGTTTATGATAAATCTTGGTGTGAATATTGACCATATCGCCACCATACGTCAGGCGCGAGGTACCGATTACCCTGACCCTGTAGATGCCGTGTCCATATGTCTGGCTGCCGGTGCAGGCAGTATTACAGCACATCTGCGCGAAGATCGTCGCCATATTCAGGATCATGATATTGAGCGACTGGCTGCGATTCCCGGCCTGCATCTCAATATGGAGATGGGAGCGAATGAGGAAATTATAGCAATTTGTGAACGTCTGAAGCCAGCAGCCTGTTGTCTGGTTCCTGAAAAGAGAGAGGAATTGACCACGGAAGGAGGGCTGGATGTGGCTGGACACCGGTTACATCTGGCCGGTGTGGTTGAGCGTTTGTCTGCAGCAGGCGTACGAGTATCGATGTTTATCGATCCTGTTCCTGAACAAATCAGGGCATCGAAGGAAATCGGCGCGCCGGTAATTGAATTGCATACCGGACATTATGCCAATTATCAGGGTGAAGCTCGGGCCAGAGAGCTGGCAGCACTGGCTGCCGGTGCCAGACTGGCCAGTGATATCGGGTTGATGGTGCATGCCGGACATGGGCTGACGATTGATAATACGCCGGCGATTTGTGCTGTTCCGGAAATTGAAGAGTTGAATATTGGTCATGCCATTATTGCCGATGCCGTATTCAAGGGACTGCATCAGGCCGTCGCCGATTTCAGGGCGGTAATGGTCCGTTGACAGGGCAGCGCTGATGCCGATTGCCGGAATAGGCGTTGACCGCGTTGTGGTTTCGCGCATTGAACGTGCTCTGCAGCGCTTCGGAGAACGTTTTGAACAACGCATTTACAGTGCTGCCGAGATTACACAGGCGAAAGCCAGAGGGAACCCCGGGCGTCGCTTTGCCATGCTGTTTGCAGCCAAAGAGGCCGTCTCGAAAGCATTGGGAACCGGTTTTCATCAGGGTGTGGCACCTTGTCATATAGAGACAATTCACCAGCCATCAGGCAAGCCGGAGATTCTGTTGCATGGCGGTGCAGCAGTTGCGGCATCCCGATTGGGCGTGGTGCATGTGCATGTGTCGTTGAGCGATGACGACGGTATTGCCATGGCCTTTGCTGTGGCGGAAACGGGGAATGCCGAGCAACTGCGGTAAGCAACCGGGTAATACCATAAGTCCGACAGACTCCTGGGATGTTCTGAAAAACGCAGACTTTCCTCAATATGAACAGGTTCTAGTCGGCGGT
>WFUI01000286.1 GCA_015485035.1 Mariprofundus sp. | reverse complement strand
CTGGACGGTGTAACCGAACGTCTGGAGTTGGCCGATAGCTGACGAGCTTGTTTCTTCGTTGCGGCTGATGTTCAGTTTCAGACGCGTGGTGCACTCATTTGCTTATTTTGCTGCCACACTTGCGGCGATTGCCGTATTTGTACTGGTGCTTATGCTGGCAGAGTCGGCGGTGTATGCTGCTACCGGTCAGCCGGTTTCGGTCTGGGCCATGGCCATCGCTGCGATAACAGCAGCCTTCGGATATGCCCCCCTGGTTCAGGGCCTGCAGCGCGGACTGGATCGTATCTTTTTTCGCCATCAACTGGATATGCTGGCAGCCATCAGACAACTGGGCGCCGGTGATTTGGCGCAATTGCCGATTGAAGATGTGGAGCGCGCCCTGTTGGAGCGCATCTGTATGGTTAGTTATCGGCGTTATGCCGCACTGGATGAACGCGCGTTGCCTGATGGGGGATGGTTTTCCTTCCCGGAAGATGCGCCGCTGATTGAGGCTGACCATGATAGCGAACTGCATGATGATTACGTTCTGCGCTTGAAACTTCCGTCAGTTAATGGCGACGCATACCTGTGGCTTGGGCCGAGATGCGATGGCAGACCGATGGATGCGGAAGAGCGAACCAGTCTGGAGTCACTGGCCAGATTTTCAGCCATGAGTCTGGAGCATGCCCGTTTGACGCATCAACAGGCTGAGGCTGCGCGGCTGGATTCGTTATCCCGCGTTACTCGTCAGCTGCATTCCCATGACCTGAAAAACCGTTTACATGATCTGTCTTTTCTGGCTCATCATCTTGGCTCCGGGAAACTGGATGAGGAAGATGTGCAACGCATGCTCATTGCTATTCGTAAAGTTACCGGTCGGATGCAGACATTAATGCAGCGGATGTCTGATCCCAATGCCCCGGTCGACCCGAACCTTGCACCGCTTGACCTGGTGGCTTTGTTGAAATCCAGCATTCGGGATCGGTTGTGGCCGGAATCGCTGCAGATCAAACAGAATTTTGAAGCTTTGCCTGCTGTGGCCGGGGATGCGGATTTATTACAGGGAGTATTTGAAAACCTTTATGATAATGCGGTTCAGGCGATGCAGGGACAGGGACAGATTTGCATTGAGGCACGATTGATCGAATCAAAAGAATGTGCTGATCAGGGGCAGGGTGTCCACGCTGATCTGGCTGAAGTGCGGGTACAGGATCAGGGCTGTGGCATGACAAAGGCGTTTATCAAGCAGCGGTTATTCCATCTTTTTGCAACAAGCAAGAGTAACGGGCTGGGGATCGGACTCTACCTGAGTCGCAGAATCGTCGAGGCGCATGGTGGAACCATTACCGCTGAAAGCGGAGGCGCGCGTAAAGGTTCCACCTTCATTGTACGTTTGCCGTTATGGCAGAATGGATCTGATTCAAACAGCTCTGATGAGGGGTATTTTAACCGGAAGGAGAAAAGATGATGAAGCAAACTGTGCTGGTAGTCGATGATAATGATATCAATCGCCTGAACCTGAAGCTGTTGTTGAAGGAATCCTACACGATTCTTGAAGCAGGCGATCTCGAAGCTGCTGATAAGGCTCTGGCCGGCAACCGCGTGGATCTTGTTGTACTTGATCTTGCTCTCCCGCCCGAACCGGATAATCCGGAAATTGGTATGGGTTATCTGAATAAACTGGGCAGGGAAAGTCCGGATACTCCGGTGGTGGTGATTACCGGGCATGATGAACGGGCGCTTGCTTTACGTGCACAGGAATCAGGGGCACTGGATTTTTTCGGTAAACCTTTCGATCCCGATGAAGTCAAGAGTACGATTGATCGTAGTATGCAGGCGCACTGGCAGGCCATGCGTGAGCAGGAGATGCAGCGAGCGCTGGAAACCCGGGTCAATAATGAACTGTTAGGTGAATCAGCGGCTATGCAGGCGCTCAGGACGATGATTTCCCAGGTTGCTTCAGCTCCGTCTACGGTGCTGGTTCGCGGCGAAACGGGGACGGGAAAAGAGCTGGTTGCACGACAATTACATACTGCCAGTTCACGGGCTAAACAACCGTTCATTGCCATTAATTGTGCGGCTATGAGCGTCGAATTACTGGAATCAGAGCTGTTCGGCTATGAAAAAGGTGCTTTTGCGGGCGCAGGAAAACGCAAGTTGGGCTGGTTTGAGCGAGCCAGTGGAGGCACGTTGTTTCTTGATGAAGTGGCGGGATTACCATTGGCGGTGCAGGGGAAATTGCTCAGGGCTCTGGAGAGTGGTGAGTTTTCGCGGCTGGGCGGTGAGGCGATTATCCAGACTGATGTGCGTTTGATCTGCTCTACCCGCGAGGATTTGGAACAAAAGGTGGCAGCAGGTGATTTTCGTGATGATCTCTATTACCGCATTCATGTGGTGGAAATCGAGGTGCCGCCTTTAAGGGAACATATCGAGGACTTGCCGCAATTGAGCGAAGCGATTTTATTGCGTAAGGCAGCCATGTGCGGCAAGCGTATGGATGCATTCTCGGATGATGTCATGGAGCAGCTGGCCCGGTATAGCTGGCCGGGCAATGTCCGTGAATTGGAAAATGTGATTGAACGAGCTGTCGTCCTGGCTGCTACAACGGTCGTAGAATCAATTCCTTCGTTAACCGGGCCACAACCGGTCGGGGCTGATGACGACCCGCTGCAATTGTGGCTGCGACAGCTGCCGGATTCGGGGATCAGAGCGGAAAAAGCGGTGGCTGAATTTGAAAAACGTCTGGTTGAAGCTGCGCTGGAGCGGAATCATCATATCAAGGCAAGAGCAGGGCGCTGGTTGGGCTTTGGTGATCGTGCCAAGGATAAAATGCGTTATTTGTGTGATAAATATGATATTGAGGTAAAAGAAAACTCATGAACCGTTCGGTTGGTCTGATAATGCTGGTATCAATGCTGCTCGGCGGCTGGGCATTCGATGCCGGTGCTTTTGAACTCGACAAGGATTATCTCTATTCCCGCGATGCCAATGTGCCGCCTTTCCAGAAGTCGCGTGAATTTTTTGATATGCCCGATCGGCCAGGCAGTTATGAAGTCATCATGATATCCGAAAATATCGGGCCGTTGACCTTTCGCATGGTGCGTGTACGCGGTGAGCAGGAAAAAACATTGGTGCAGCGACGCAGCTATAGTGTCGGGAACCATGAGTTTGAGGCACGCTTTGACAATCCATCGGGTAATGATGATCTGATTGTGGAAATTGCCAACTCCAATCCTGTCGTCTCCGCTACAGTGTCTGTCTTTGTCATAGAAATTTCCGGGCAGTAGATGATAAAAAATATATCCTCTTATTTCCTGTCAGCCTGTATGGTCTCTGGAGTCCGCTGGCCGGTTTTGTTCGCAAGCCCTATACGCGTATCGCACTGTTCTGTGAAATATCTCATCTGGGCGTTGTTGCCGTCAACCACGCGCAACGATAGTCAGTACGTATAAAGTATGCCTCAGGATATAGTTCAAAAGAATTATTTCGTATCAAAAATGGCGCTTCGGCGCCGCATGTTTATGCTGGGTGCGGCAGCAGGCTCAATCGTCGGAGCTATCAGCTCATGGCTGGACTGGCATAGCGGCCTGTTCTCTTCTGTTCCTCAGGACATTGCACTGTCGCTGGCATTGATCCCGCTACTGTTCTGGGGCTGGAAAACATCCGATCCAACTGCTCCCGCCAGAGTCGGTATGCTGCTCTTTATACTTTCCTTTTTGCCATCCATTCCCAATGAAATGGCTCAAATGCCGATTTTTCTGCTATGGCTGCCGGCTGTTTCGTTGATGGCATTTTATTTCTTCGGCTTTCGTGAAGGCATCATCTGGTCGTCTGTTTTTATCATCGCTATACTGGCAGAGTGCATTTGGGTCGTCGCAGCGATGCAGCAGGCGTTTCAATTTGAACCCATGCTGGTCATGGCGATCATTATTTATCTGTTTCTCAGCGGTACGGCCGCAGCCTTTCAATACCTGGTTGAATCCTATGAACAACAGATTCTGTTCGACGCCGAGGAAAAACAGCTGGTTCGTGAACGCATGGCTGAAATGCAGAAGCTGGAGACTATCGGCGTACTGGCTGGCGGCATTGCACACGATTTCAACAATCTGCTGGTTGGCGTGATGG
>WFUI01000285.1 GCA_015485035.1 Mariprofundus sp. | reverse complement strand
CTAACTAATATTCAGTTTGGCAATCAGACACCCGGCCAGCAATTAAATGCGCTTCAAAGCAGCTTTGAAAGCCTGTTGCAACAATCGCAAAATCTCGCCGGCACCGAGCTGGCATCCGTTGCTCAGCAGCTTAATCAACTGGCCTCGCCGCTGCTGAACACTGCCCGACAGTTATATGCATCGGGCGCGGGTTATCAGTCAGCCTATGATCTAATCACCGGTGGTCTGGGTGATGTGCAACAGCGATTAATTGCCAGCGGCAATCAAAAGCAGGATCAGGCTATCACCAACCTTGAGCAGATCAGCCGATTGGTCAATGCGGAAAAAGAAAAGTTTGTGAACAATAGCACGGGCAATACCAGTATTAACCTGAAGATCGTCACGCCCGATGGTCGTGAAATTAAGCAGGAAACGATTAGTGATATTAAGCAAATGAGCTATCAAGGCGAAATCGTCATCTACGCAGACGGAGTTGCACAACGATGATCTATTTGCTGCCACGCATTATTGCTTTTGATACAACCACACGCATTTGTTCAAGTGTGTTGGAAGCTTCATTACCCTGCATACGGGCAACATCTGACTCAAAATCATGCAAAAGCTTGTCTGCATTTATGCTGTCCTGCTTTGCAACTGATGTTGCCAATGCGGATAAGCATAACCCGAAAGATGAAAATAACTCTGACATTTCACTCATAACTGTTACTCCCTCAATATTAGGTGGTTCGTATGGCACTTGCTGATCATCTAAGACGACAGGATACCGAAAAAATTCTTCTGGTTGAAATCGATCCGGATGGCAACCCGATATATCTTTCTGATACTGCCTACTTCACTGAACCGACCGATCTACCTGCTGATCAGCCCTACTACCCGGTTATCGCGACGGGTGGCGTGCCACGGTTAAAACGCAGCATTCAGGAGGTCTGGGGTGGCCGTTCCGTAGCGACATGGGGGCCGCTGGTATTGGCCACAGACACGGTCGATGGCGTTGACCTGTCAACAGCCTCCATCCGCGACAAACGTATGCAGGTGCTGCTTACAGGCCCGCGAGGAACGATAGACAGGGCCGATGCAGCAACGGTACTGGATGGCATTGTCGGCCAGCGTAATGGTAATCCGGACGAAGGTATCACCATCGAGTTGCTCGATCGGCAGGCGCAGTTCAATGACATCGAACTGCCTGCCAGCTTTTATGATGGCACCGAGACGGCATCATTCCCTGCCGCCAATATCGGCAAACCGAAACCGCTATGCCTTGGCAAGTGCCGCAATATTACGCCAGTGCTCATTGATGCCGCCAACCTTGTTTATCAAGTCAATGATGGTGCTATCAATGATGTTTTGGCTGCCTATGATAATGGCATTGCACTGACCAAAGTCGCAGGCACACCGGCGGCAGGTGAGTTCAGTGTTGATACCGCTACCGGCACTATTACACTCGGCAGTTCACCCAGCCAACTAACAGCCGATGTTGAAGGCATGATGGATGGCGCTACCTGGTTAAGCTCTACCACACAAATCATCGACTGGTTGGCGCGTACCTATGGCGGCGTGGCGGCGCTGGACATCGATATCACCGGCCTGCCAGCTGATACCGTCGGCCTCTATATTAATAGCAACCAGAAACTCGCAGATGCCATTACGATATTGATGAAGGGTGTGCTCGGTTGGTGGGGCTTCTCCAGGCAGAACAAGTTACGCGCCCGGCTCTTCGAAGCGCCCGTTGCCGGGGGTGAAGTCTTTGACGAAACCCGCCAACTATCAGATATCAAATGGAAGGAAGAACCCGATCTTATCTGGGCGGTACCAATGCGCTATGCGCCAAACTGGACCCGCATCAGTCAGCCCGCTGCAGCAGTCAGCCTCGACTATGCCGCCTGGCTTGCGGGTGATGGTTATGAGTCCCGCATCGAGGACAGCACAATCAGCGCAACTTATCCCTGGGCGGTTGCGTCACGCCGACTGGATACCCTGTTTGATTCACAGGCTGCAGCACAGACAGTGGCTAACCGCGCCCTTGCCTTGTTCGGCACACCCCGCAAACGCACAACGATAACCGTCCCTTTTATCGATCCACCATTGGAATTAGGCGCATCAATAACATTAAGTGATGCCGGTGTAGTCAATGGTGATCATCTTGTCACCAGCATTGTTGATCGTTGGGACGGCGAGATTCCTTTAGTTGAACTGGAGGTCTGGGGATGAGCAACATTATGCTGCTCCATGATAATCAGGTCGACCGCGCCGTGGTTGCCGCCTCCAGTGAAGTGGCAACCATGCCGGTCACGAATGTGCAGGATCCACAACGCACCGTCATGTACCGAAGCGCGGCCGTCGGCACGCAAACCATCGACATCACCTTGGCGCAGGATGAAGATCAGGTGCAGGCATTTGCCCTGGTCGATCACAATCTGACGCTAGCCGGTACTGTACAGGTACAGGCATGGAGTGATGCGCTTGGTGGGGCAACTGAGGTCTTGAACGTGACTCTGCAACCCTATCAGCCGACTTACGGATATGGTGTGCAGCTCTATGGCGAAGGGCTGTATGGCGGCTATGACATCTATATCAACGGCCTGTCCATAGGTGATGCGCGTGCTGTGTTGCGCCCAATACTGATGATGCAGGTCTCGCCTGCACTCAAAGTGAGTTACTGGCGCATCACTATAAATGATCTGGCCCTGACCTATTACCAGATGGGACGCGTTTATCTAGGACCAATCTGGTCACCCACAGTTAATTATTCATTCGGAGCAACCAAGTCCAGGCAAAGCCGCACACGCCGCATCGAGGCGCGTGGCGGGCAGTATTACGGCAACCCACGTACAGATCGCACGATACTGCAATTCAGCTTTGACTGGCTGGATGACGCCGACCGTGATCAGCTCTGGATTATCAACATGATCAAGGGTAAAGAAAACCCATTCATTCTTGTGCAGCGGCCTGTAGGCGGTTATGCGCAGGAATCCACCACCTTCTACGGCGTGTTCGACCAGCTGACACTGCAGCAGGTTCGCGCCAACCAATCGAACTCACCTGTCACATTTGAGGAAGTGCTGTAATGGCTGATACTTATACTGCGAACTACAACTTCACCAAACCCGAGCCAGGCACAGCAGGCTGGGATGGCAAGCTCAATGCTGATATGGATGCCATCGATACTGAGATACAGAATCGCGAGAGCGAGATAATCGCGCTTGATGCTGCATTACAGGATTTATCCGGCGTATCAAACCCGGTTACTGCCCGCCAAAACCTTGGGGTAGTTGGCAAACAGACAATATGGATACCAGCCCAGGCAATGCTGCCAACGGTATCAAATGGATGCGCATCATTACAGCAGGTCGAGTTAACAGCAGGTCAGCCTGATTTGTTTGTTCTGGACTTTGATCCGGCAGCCGCTGAGTATGCTCAATTTCAGGTAGCGCTGCCGAAACAGTGGGATAAAGGAGATGTGTCATATCAGGTATTCTGGACAGGCGGAACGGTTGAGGCCAATTATGTAATCTGGACATTGCAAGGTGTGGCGATTGCAGATGATGCACCGATCGATGTTGCCTATGGTGCAGCCATATCAATTACCGATACCTTCCTAAGTGCTGCAAATGATTTAATGGTCAGCGCTGAAAGTGCTGCATTAACCATTGCTGGAAATCCTGCTGATGGAAATATTTGTGTGTTCAGATTGGGGCGTGATGCATCAAATGCGGCAGACACTTATAGTGCTGACGCAAGGTTAATTGGTATCAAGCTATTCTTCACAAATAACATAGGAAACGATGTGTAATGTTTGGCTATTCTGTCTTGGGGTTCGGTGCTGGGGGGAAAGCGTATGATCCTGATGCGGTACTGCATTTTGCTAGGATGTCATCAAACAATGCTGCTTTACTAGATGCAATAAACACATTAATTATTACGCTAAAGTTTTATGGAATATGGTACTTACTAGACTGCATCGCAATAGTTTGTGACAACGAAAATGATTCGCTCCTAAACCTCAAGGGCGCAACTTATGATGCAACAAATGTAAATGGAGCCGTGTTTACAATAGACCAAGGCTTTAACCCAGTACTAGTTGGTACAGATGGAAGCAACCCCGGATATATAAATACAAATTTAATAGTTAATGGAACAACATTAGCCTCAGATCACGATAATTCTCAATTTATTTATCAACGTACAACAAATTCAACAAATAATTCTTATTTAATGGGAGTCGTGAACTCTAATCCATTTGCATTAATTTATAATGGTGGAAATACACCAGACAATATAGGGTTTTTCTCTAATCTTTGGGGCGCGCCAAATATGAATTATGATGCAGCAGTAGGGTTTATTGGTGGGACTAGAAGGCCTACCGCAGATTACACACTAGCAGGTGATGCAGATATTCGTGTAAAGGGTTCTGTTGCCAATAATAATAATCCAGATATTAATGTACCTATTGACGCATATCCAATTTTTGTAGGTGCAGGAAATAATTTAGGAAGTCCAATTAGTGTTGCGGTAGGACATCAACTCGCCGCATGGGGAATCGGTGCTGGGCTGTCTGCAGTACAGCATGCCGCTCTTGACGCTGCTATACAAACATACATGACAGCCAGAGGAGCTGCCGTATAACGTTAATGAAATAAAAAAAGAGAGGGCGACCAGGTAGGTGCTACCAACACCTGCCCAGCCCCAGCAAGCAGTGAACAGAGCACTGCGAGCCAACAAAGGCCCTCCCACCGCGTCGACACGGCATGTGGGAGCCTATCACAAAAAACACAAAAAAAGTGAGGCTCGCATGAGTAAACCATTTATACCCTGGATGGGCGGAAAAACCCG
>WFUI01000284.1 GCA_015485035.1 Mariprofundus sp. | reverse complement strand
AACGCCTGGCTGTTCCTGTTTACAATTCACCCAAGCCGCCATCCGAACGCGTCAGTATGGGCTATGCCGTACTCAATGCTGCGCGCCGCTGTCTGATTATGGTGGCAGGCAAGGGTAAGGCCGATGCCATATCACGCATCCGCAATGGCGAACGATTGCCAGTAGCGCGAGTATACGGCAGCGAATGGCTGATTGATCAGGCGGCTGCCGGCGCATCGGTTTAAACGCGTTGTGCCGCACAGGCCGCTATGAATATCGGGATACTCTGAGCTTTTCTGAGTATCCGTGCTCTAACGATTGACTGCTATGCCTGCCCTCTACTCTTTTTTACTCCGGTGAGCCTGTTTATCTTTTACCCGGCAACGGATTATGGTTTTGAATGGGCATAAACAGAGTATGGGGGTGAGATGCTGCACAGTCATTATCTAGATTCCATCTGTTCCAATATTAACCCATTCTGACTCTATGGCTGATAACGTAGAGCTTCGCTCGACTGGCCTGATATCGCTTATGTCTTGCAGACAACGCGTATTAGACCGACTCTGCTCAACGCCAGCGCCGTTAGCTCACAAAAACAGGAGGATAGTACATGCGGAACTCAGTGAAATATTTTCTTATAATGTTAGCAATTTGTTGTGCTTTTGGAGCCGTCGCGGAAACTGCAAAGGTAGAAACACCGAAACAAGGGGCGATAACTATATTGAAAATGCTGAAAGAACGAAACTACACCGATCTTTTCCATCAACGTTATTCGGAGTGGTATAAGGTTGAATTGGAAGGAATGGATCCTGACAAGGCGCTCAAAATGCTGTCTTCTAGGTGGGAGAGCAACTATGACACTATGATCGATCTATTTGAGCAACTGGCTGATAGCGACTACACGATAAGCAAAACAGAGTCCCCCCAGAAGACGGAAACAGGAGATGTCGCAACTGCAACGGTATTAATTGGAGGTAGAAAAATTCCCTACCGACTATACAAAATGAAAAGTGGTCTCTGGGGGTTTCACTTGTAAGTGTGTGAAAGGGGCAAGTTTTGAAAGTTCAACTCACCCGCCCTGTAGCACTACAGGGCGGGTGAGTTGAACGGATCGTTTATTTCACAGTGACGTGAATCGTTTTGCACCAGTCTTTGCCATAGGAAATATGATGACCATCGGCAAACTGTAAAGTCAGGCTATGTGGACCCGATGTCAGTTTGAGCTCGGTCTCTTTCTGGCCTTTGCCGAAATGAATATGGGTGATGTCCTTGGCAACGACTTCCCCCTGTTTTACGCAATCGCCATCCACGATAATGTGGAAGTGGCCCGTGCCTTCGACCGGATCACCGGCCTTGTGTACCTTCATACCTTCGACCTTCATTTCCACTTTAAATGTATGATCAAGTGCTGCCCCGTCTTTCGGTGTCTCGAATGATACGCCATGCTTATGACCTTCATGGGCATATGCCGAACCCGCCATGGCCATTGAGACTGCCAATGCGGCTATTTGAATATATTTCATTGATTACCTCGCATTTCATTCTTCACAGGTTTCATGACATGCATGAATGTGTGGAACAGAACGCTAGAGGTGTTCATAAAAATATAAACCGGAGAGGAAGTGCAGATTAGTGGTAAATAAGTGCGGGGAGGGCGCATGGTTGGAGGCAGGGGCGAGAATCGAACTCGCGAATAAAGGATTTGCAATCCTCCGCCGTACCACTGAGCCACCCTGCCGTAACCATGCTTGCCTGAAAAAAAAGGGGCCACGAGGACCCCTTTGATTTGTCTGGAGCGGGTAACCGGGCTCGAACCGGTGACCTCGACCTTGGCAAGGTCGCGCTCTACCAACTGAGCTATACCCGCGAACGACGCGAATAATGCCGAGAGAATGTGGGCTGTCAAGCCTCATCGAAGGCATGACAAGTCTCAGGCTTGTGGCATTATATGCATTGTCCATTTTATATAAATAGATACGACTCAAGGGGAGAATATTTTGACCGACGAACAGCAGCGTAAAATTTATATCCTTGACACCAATGTGATCATCCATGATCCCAGTTCACTGCAACGATTTGATGAGCACGATGTGATTCTTCCCATTGTGGTGCTTGAAGAGATGGACAAGGTAAAAAAAGGATTTGATGAACTGGCCCGGAATGTGCGCGAGGCATCCCGGCAACTTGATGAGTTGAGTATGGAATGCGATGATTTATCGAAAGGTTGTCCTTTACCCGGTGGGGGCCGGCTGTTTTTTGAACTGAATCATCGGTCACTGGAAATTTTACCCGATGCCCTGGCCAAGGGAAGTGGTGATAACCGGATTATTGCCGTTTCGTTGTCGGTGCAGCAGGAATACCCTGATCGCCAGGTTATTCTGGTTTCCAAAGATATTAATCTGCGTATCAAGGCGCGTGCGCTGGGTTTGAAGACGGAAGACTATCGTTCCGATCGTGTGGTCAGCGATTTGTCTGTTCTGCCGAGTGGCAAGGTGCGTCTGGATCATGCCACATGGGAAACCATGGCGATGGGTATGGATGTTCCCGAGCATGATCACGGCAATCATTTTGTGGTGACGTGGCCTGATGACATGGAGCTGCCTTTCATGAATTCATTCGTTATCCTGCCGGGAGAGCGGGAGGTGGCGATGCGCTGTACAGCGATTGATGAGCAGCGCCGGGTGCATTTGCAGGACATCATCTCCTACCGGCATGAACGTCATGCATTATGGGGTATTCAGGCGCGGAACCTGGAACAGAATATGGCCATGAATCTGCTCATGGATGCTGATCTGGATCTGGTGGCCATGATGGGCCAGGCAGGTTCCGGAAAAACGCTGCTGGCACTGGCAGCCGGATTGCATCAGACGCTGGATATGGGGCTGTACGAAAAGATACTGGTCACCCGTGCAACTGTTCCTATGGGTCAGGATATCGGTTTTTTGCCCGGTAGCGAGCGTGAAAAGCTGGAGCCGTGGATGGGTGCGATTACCGATAATCTGTCGATTCTGCTGGGTGATGAGGCGCAGAATATTTCAGATATTCTCGGCCAGAACCGTATTGAGATCGCAGCGTTATCCTATGCGCGCGGTCGTACCTTTACCAAAACATGGCTGATACTCGATGAGGCCCAGAATCTGACACCGCATCAGATGAAAACGCTGGTTACCCGCATGGGCGAGGATTCGAAACTGATCATCCTCGGCAATAACGCCCAGATTGATACACCTTATCTGACAGCCCATACCAATGGATTGACACAGGCTGTATCTGCTTTCGCGGGATGGGAACACGGTGGCCATATTGCGCTGAAAGCCAGCGAGCGTTCAAGGTTGGCGGCCAGGGCTGTTGATGTACTGTGATCGCCAAAGTCTATTCATGTAAGTAAAAGCAGGATGGCAATAAGTCAGTATTTCCCTGACATTGTGGTGATAAAAAAAATGGCCCCTGCTTTTGCAGAGGCCATTGTTATAATTTGACTGCGCCTGTTCAGGCTGTTCCGAATAAAATCAGTTACTTAACCGAAAAGACGGAAATGTGCGGATGAAGCCATCAGCAGCAGCATAGGAATGGACAGGATGGTGTTGGTACGTGATGCAATCAGAGCACGCTTGCCAACTGATGCCTTTTCTTCAGCGGTCGCTTCAACAATACCCAGAACCTTCTTTTGCGCTGGCCAGATGATGAACCAGACATTGAACCACATGATGATACCGAACAGGCCGCCAATGCGGATGTCCCAGCCGGCAGCGCCGGAGTTCATCAGATCCATGTACAGCATAATGCCGAAGATCAGGGTGAGCATGGCGCCCCAACGGAACCACCACAATACGCGGCGAACAATGCTGTTTTCCTTGAACAGGTCAGCTTTCGTTTCAGCGGAAACGCCACCCAGTGAAGGGACCTGGCAGAAGTTCAGATAGTATAACAGGCCGATCCAGGTGATGCCGGCCAGAAAATGCCCCCAGCGGGCCAGTTCGTGTACGGTTGGCATATTGCCGTTTGAGGCACCGATACCGATAAACACCGCTGCCAGCACAAAGCCTGTAATCAGTGCGAGTTTATGATCTGTAAAGATTTTCATGATTTTT
>WFUI01000283.1 GCA_015485035.1 Mariprofundus sp. | reverse complement strand
GGAAAAAGTCCATGCAGGCGCATTGGTTGTTTTATAATAAAACCGTTGGGTTGACGGCCGGATTGAATTTCCGGCGTTGGCCTCTGTTTATGCCTCTGCTGTCAGCCATAACAGGTTTGGCTCTGACGCGTACTGAAGTGCTCGGAATTGCTACAGCAGCGATCGTGTTAGCCGTTTTTACAATCACCTTATTTGTGTTCAAACAGCGCTTGCCTGCATTGATGCTAATGCTGGGAGCGCTGTGGGGTATGGCTGATTTGCTCTGGGATGCCAGCCGGGTACAAGTGGATGCGGGCTGGCTGGCCGGCGATATGGTAATCAGCGCCGACGTTGAACAGGTGGAACGTTTTTCAGGCTACGACCGCTACCTGCTAAACCATATCAAACGTGAGGACGGGATATGGTTGTCCGGTAAAGCCCTGCTCTATCAGTACAGGTTCGGGAAAAACAGGATGCAGCTGCAGACAGCTCATATCCAGGCCGGGCAAAGCATTCGTGCGCAGGTGCGCTGGCATGAGCCGCGCAATTATCATAACCCCGGGGCATTTGATTATCGCGCCTGGTGTTTCGACCATCATATTGCCCTGATTGGCAGCATGAAAGGATATCCGGAGATCAGCAATGCTTCAGTACCCTGGCTGGAACAGCAACGCCAATCGGTACGTCGTGTAATTGCCGAAGCAGGGGTTCATGATGGCGGGGTTTTACAGGCTGTGTTACTGGGTGAGCGATCACAGCTTACAGAACAGGCCAGTCATGTTTTTTCCGCCACAGGGGCTGCGCATCTGCTGGCAATATCCGGGATGCATATCGGTATGGCTGCGACTTTTGTGTTTGCACTGGTCTGGTTTGTGCTGACACGGAGGGAAGCATGGATTATCCGTTTTCCGGTTCGGAATATTTCATTGATCTGTGGTTGTATGGCTGCGGCCGCTTACGGGACGATAGCCGGCTGGCCATTGCCTGCCATTCGGGCTGCCATGATGCTGGCAGCAGCAGCCCTGGCATGGTGTCTGGCATCGCGCAGTGAACCGATCAATACCCTGCTTGCTGCACTGGCTCTGATTCTGCTGTTTGATCCATCCGCTATTACATCGTTGTCCCTGTGGCTCTCATTTGTTGCCACAATCGCCTTGCTGTTGTGGGCTGCGAATCCGCATCAGGATGAAACACGATCGTGGACATCGCGGTTGCTACGCGCCGGAAAGATATTGATATGGATTTCACTGCTGGCCACACTGGCTACCTTGCCATTGATTGTAACGACATTCGGACGTATTCCTGTTTATACCCTGGCAGCCAATCTGGTTATGGTGCCTCTATATGCCCTGATTGTGATACCGGCAGGCCTGCTTGCTGAACTGACGGCACTGACAGGACTGGATACGCTGGCCGTCAGCCTGATGCAGGTCGCCGGTTTTGCAGTCAGTTGGGGGATGGACTGGTTGACGATGCTGTCAAACCTTCCAGCAGGGCAGTTGTGGGCCATTTATCCGCCTGTCTGGGCGAGTTTGCTGTATATGGCGGGTATGTTGCTGAGTGGTCGGTGGTTATTGCAGCAGAAACGACTGCCAGCAGTATTATTATCAAGTCTGGTGCTGACAGCATGGCTGGGCTTCGTGCTGATGGAATCTGATGTCCGGACGCCGCAATGGATTGTCTGGGACGTTGGTCAGGGTGCTGCTTCCACGCTGTTGCTGCCGGACAGGTATGTCATTGTCATGGATGCACCCGGGCGAAAAGGCAGTCGATTCAATGGTGGTACTATTGTTGCGACAGGGTTACGTCGTTTGGGGCTCACGCATATCGATGTACTGGTACTTTCCCATGCACAGTCTGACCACCTCGGTGGTGCATTGTCGTTGATGAAAGCTTTGAACAGTGTCGGACAGATCTGGTTACCGGATGTGCCTTCAGCCCGAATGGATGAGCGGGTTAAATCAATACAGGCATATGCACGCGGGCACGGTATCCTGGTTCGCTGGCTGGCCAAAGGTGATGATATTGAATTGGGGGATGGTTCACAATCGGATAAAGCCCGGTTATCTGTGCTGTGGCCTCCTCGGTTATTCGATCCGGCCAATAGCAATAATACATCACTGGTGCTGGCCGTGCGTTTGTCGAACCACGCAAACCTGTTCTGGCCGGGGGATATCGAGTCGGAAGCGGAAACAGCCTTGGTTAGAGCCGGACTGGAAAAAACCGGTTTCATGCTGATGCCGCATCATGGTAGCAATACTTCCAGCCAGATGGCTTTCCTGAATGCGTTGCATCCGAAAATAGCTATTGCACAGACAGGGTTTGGCAATCGTTATGGTTTCCCCAGGCCGGCAGTTGTCAGACGATATCGGGCCATCGGGGCTGAAGTTCGTAATACAGCTGATGGCGCGTTGCTGTTGCGCTGGATGAACGGAGGTATTTCGGCTGAAGTGTCACAATGGCAGTCCGGCTGGCAACAGGCGGGCGGACAACCGAATAGCCCAATGAGACGCGAGTTGGCATTACTATGGTGGAAGTCATGATGCAGAAATAGTTTGTAAGGATGACTTTTGCCGTGTCCTATTCATAATTGCCGCCACAGTTGGCGGTGCCATAAAAGTGGCTGCCGGGTATGGAGGCATAAGTGTTAGAGTTTATCCAACAGGGCGGCATCGTGATGTATATCCTTCTGGGGGTATCGTTATTATCTCTGACCATTATTTTTGAGCGCAGCTGGAGTCTGCGGCGTTCTGTGGTCATTCCTTTGTCCGACGTACAGCAGATCGAAAAGGCTGTGCGGGAAGGCGATGTCAAACAGGCCATGCAAATTTGTAAAAACAATAATACAGCCATGAGCCGCATTCTCTGGGTAGCACTGGCCAATCGCGGTGTTCACCGCGCTGTTATGAAAGAGATTCTGGAAGAAACCGGGCGTCAGGAGGTTGCACATCTGGATCGATTCATCGGTATCCTTGGTTTGATCGCCGGTATTGCTCCGTTATTGGGGCTGTTGGGTACCGTGGTTGGTATGATTGAAGTATTTCAGCAGATTTCGATTGTGGGTGTGGGTAAGGCCGACGTGCTCGCCGGTGGTATATCCAAGGCTCTGAATACCACTGCATTTGGTCTGACAGTCGCGATTCCATCGATGGTCGCGTACCGTTATTATCAATCCCGTGTGGATCGTTTTGTGATTGAAATCGAACATCATGCACTGCGTTTTGTTGAGCTGCTGAAAGGGGAACGTGTGTGAATCTGCGCAAAAAATCCCGGCCGGAGTATCTTGTTGATATTACACCATTGATTGATGTGGTGTTCCTGATGCTGATTTTTTTCATGGTTTCCACCACCTTTAATGTGTCATCCAGCCTCAAGCTGGATCTGCCATCCAGTAAAGCCAAAGCTGAACAGAAGAAAGTGGAGCAGGTGACTGTGAGTATTAATGCCGATGGCAGTTTTTATGTACAGGATGAAGCTGTGAAGGATAGCGATTTGCGCAAACGTATTTTGAATGTGACAAAGGGTAATCCCAACATGAGGATTGTATTGAGGGCAGATGCCGAGACGCATCACAAACGGGTGGTTTATGTGCTGGATACATTGCGTGGTCTGGGTATGAGCAAGGTAGGTATTGCCACTGTGGCGCCGCAGGATGAAAACTGATGCGGATTGTGCAGAAATTCGGCGGTACGTCGGTGGGCTCGCTGGAGCGCATTCGAAAAACGGCGGATATTATACAGGCTGAACTGGAACGGGGAAAGCAGGTCGCCGTGGTCGTATCAGCCATGAGCGGAGAGACCAACCGCTTGACTGCGATGGCCCGGGAGCTATGCCAACAACCGGCAGCGCGTGAACTCGATGCACTGATTGCGACCGGTGAACAGGTCAGTGCAGCATTGCTGGCTATGGAATTGCAACAGCGTGGCGTGAGTGCCTATTCCTACAATGGTGGTCAGGCTGGTTTTGTCACGGATAGCCATCATGAGCGGGCGCGTATCAAGAATATTGAGGGGAGCCATATACTCGATCATATGCAGTCCGGTGAAGTGCCTGTGGTGACCGGTTTTCAGGGTGTTGATGAAAGAGGCAATGTTACCACACTGGGACGCGGTGGTTCGGATACTTCGGCTGTCGCGCTGGC
>WFUI01000282.1 GCA_015485035.1 Mariprofundus sp. | reverse complement strand
TGGGAGATGATGGTTTCATTGAGTTGGCGGAAAAGCTTTTGAAGCGAGATTTAAAAAAGAAGAAACCAGGGCCAAAAGTAGATGACAGATGAGTATTATGTCCCCAGAACTCCCGCGACAGGGCGGCGATGGAGCGTATATTCCGGGAATACAAGCCCGATGCCGTCATGCACCTTGCGGCGGAAAGCCATGTTGAAAAGGGCTCTGACCCCTTTTCCTCTTTTCCTCTTTTCCTGAGCGAGGTATGACGCTTTATAATGAACGATGTGGGCTAAGAACAAGGTGGTGATATGAAAGCGGTAATTTTGGCTGGTGGATTAGGCACCAGAATAAGTGAGGAGACTCACCTTAAACCCAAGCCGATGATTGAAATTGGCGGCAAGCCAATCCTTTGGCACATCATGAAAACCTATAGTACCCACGGCATCAATGATTTTATTATTTGTCTAGGATACAAAGGCTACCTTGTTAAGGAATACTTTGCTAATTACTACCTGCATATGTCAGATGTTACATTTGATATGCAGGATAACTCAATGGAAATACATCAAAATACAGCGGAGCCATGGAGGGTTACCTTGGTGGATACTGGAGAGCAAACGATGACGGGGGGGCGTCTTAAACGCATCTCTCAATATTTGGATGATGGTGATTTTTGCTTTACTTATGGGGATGGGGTTTCAAATGTTGATCTGGAGGCATTGGTTGCGTTTCATGAGAGTCAAGCAACGTTAGCAACAGTCACAGCAGTACAGCCTCCTGGTCGCTTTGGCTCGCTGGATCTTGCGGGCAATAAAATAAGCTCATTTGAAGAAAAGCCACAGGGTGATGGCTCCTGGGTGAATGGTGGTTATTTTGTGTTGTCCCCTAAAGTACTGGATTATATCAAAGGTGATGCGAGCACATGGGAGGCGGAGCCATTGCAGCGATTGGCTAATGAAGGTGAGTTGGCAGCATACCTCCATGAAGGCTTTTGGCATCCGATGGATACGCTTCGTGATCGAACCAACCTTGAAGAGTTGTGGAGGAATGGCAAAGCCCCGTGGAAGGTTTGGGAGTGAACCAATCATACTGGAAAGGCAGGCGAGTTTTTGTAACTGGGCATACTGGGTTTAAAGGTGGCTGGCTTTGCTTGTGGTTGAAAAAACTTGGAGCTGAGGTGACCGGCTATGCATTGGAGCCAGCAACTACCCCCTCTCTTTTTACGGCAGCCTGCGTGAGTGATGGCATGTGCTCGATCATTGGCGATGTGCGTGATCGTAAAGGGCTAGCAAATGCCATGAAGGAGGCAAAACCAGAAGTGGTAGTGCATATGGCTGCACAGGCTTTGGTGCGTGATTCCTACCGTCATCCAGTTGAAACCTATGAAGTAAATGTAATGGGTACGGTTTATTTATTGGAGGCAATACGTGACTGTGATTCAGCATGTAGCGTGCTGATAATTACCAGTGATAAATGTTACGAAAATCAAGAACGTGAAGCGGGTTACAGTGAAGATGAGCCGATGGGCGGTTTTGATCCCTATTCAAATAGTAAGGGTTGTGCAGAGTTGGTGGTCTCCGCCTACAGACAGAGTTTTTTTACTACGGATCAACAGGTGGCAGTAGCAACAGCCAGGGCGGGCAATGTAATTGGTGGTGGTGACTGGTCGAAAGATCGGTTGATTCCTGATATGGTTCGCGCCTTTACGGCTGGTGAAAGTGTATGTATTCGCAATCCTGATGCGGTACGCCCCTGGCAACATGTTTTTGAAGCATTGCATGGCTATCTCTTGCTGTTAGAAAAAATGGAGAAACATACACAAATCTTTGCACAAGGGTGGAACTTTGGCCCGGAAGATATAGATGCAAAGGATGTGGCATGGATCGTAAAGCATTTTGTAGCAGGGTGGGGAGACGCAGACTGGAGCATTGAATGTGATGCCGAGCAACTGCATGAAGCACATACCTTGCGGCTAAATTGCAGTAAGGCTAGGCGTGAATTGGATTGGCGGCCGGTTGTCGATCTTGAGCTTGCACTACAATGGATTGCAGACTGGTATCGAAGTTTCTATGGCGGAGAGGATGTGGCGTTGCTTTCACAGCAGCAGTTGGAAGAATTTCAGAAAATGGTCGCAACATGAGTTTACATTGTCGTTTTTGCGAAGCACCACTGACGCAGAGTCTTTGCGATCTGGGCATGTCGCCTCTATCGAACGCCAACATCCGGTCTGAGCAGATGGGTCAGATGGAGCGCTTCTACCCGCTGCATGCCTATGTCTGCCATGCCTGCTGGTTGGTGCAACTTGAGTCATTCGAGGCGCCGGATCATATCTTTGACGATCAGTACGCCTATTTCTCATCCTACTCAGATAGCTGGCTGGCGCATGCCAAAGCTTATGTGGAAAAGGTGACTGGGCGCTGGCAGCTGGATGGCAACAACTATGTAGTTGAGATTGCCAGTAATGATGGTTATCTGTTGCAGTATTTTGTTGAGAAAGGCATACCTGTGTTAGGTATAGAGCCAACAGCGAATACGGCTGCTGCAGCGCAAAAAAAGAATGTGCCCACACTGGAAAAATTCTTCGGTGTAGATACGGCAACTGAGTTAGCTGGCGAAGGCAAATATGCCGATCTACTGTTGGGTAATAACGTACTGGCACATGTACCTGATTTGAATGATTTCGTCGGCGGCATGAAGATACTGCTTAAAGGTGATGGCGTGATCACCATGGAGTTCCCGCACCTGTTGCAGCTGATTCGTAACAACCAGTTTGACACCATCTATCATGAACATTTCTCCTATCTTTCATTTATTACGGTTGAAAAAGTGTTTGCAGCACATGGCCTGACGCTGTTCGATGTTGAGGAATTGCCTACGCACGGTGGTTCTCTGCGTATATATGCCAGGCATACCCTGGACGATACAAAAGCGGTTACCAATGCGGTAATGGCGGTAAAGAACAAAGAGATAGAAGCGGGGCTCAATGCGCCTGAGATCTATAGCGCATTTGCCGAGCAGGTGCGAGAAACCAAGCGAGGCTTGCTGGAGTTTCTCATCCGGGCCAAACGCGAAGGCAAGTCCATTGCCGGATACGGCGCACCAGCCAAAGGCAATACCCTGCTCAATTATTGCGGCGTGCGCGGTGATTATCTTGACTACACTGTAGATCGCAGTCCGCATAAACAGGGAACATACTTGCCGGGCACCCATATTCCGGTCTATCACCAAGATCGCATCGCAGAGACAAAACCAGACTACATACTCATCCTGCCATGGAATTTAAAGGATGAGTTGATAGGGCAGCTTTCCTATGCAAGGGAGTGGGGGGCGAAATTTGTGCTGCCAATTCCACATGTTGAGGTTATTGATTGATTTTTACAGAAACAAAGCTGCCGGGGGCCTATATCATTGATCCTGAACGTATTGAAGATGAACGCGGCTTTTTTGCGCGCAGTTGGTGTCAGAAAGAGTTTGAGGCTCACGGACTGAACCCGGATCTGGTGCAGTGCAATATCTCCTATAACAGGAAGAAGGGGACGTTGCGGGGTATGCATTTTCAGCTTCCTCCTCATGAAGAGGCCAAGTTGGTGCGTTGTGTACGTGGCGCAATTTATGATGTCATTATTGATCTACGCCTGGATTCTGCCACTTTCAGGCGTTGGCAAGGTGTAGAGTTGAACGAAGCAAATAGACGTGCTGTGTACATTCCAAAAGGATTCGCCCATGGTTTTATAACATTGGCAGATGATACTGAGGTTTTTTATCAGATGTCGTCCTGGTTTGTTCCCGGCAGCACTGCAGGCATTCGCTGGGATGCTCCGGCCATTGGCATCAGCTGGCCGGCTCAACCGCAGTGTATCTCTGAGAAGGATCAGTCTTATCCGGATTTCGTGATATGAAACGGGTTATCGTAAGTGGTGCGAACGGCTTTATCGGATGCCATACATTGCCTCTGTTGGTCAATGCGGGGTTTGAGGTTCATGCCCTGAACTGGCTGGGTGAAGCCGCCCAAGTTGAGGGGGTAAGCTGGCACAAGGTTGATTTAATGGATCACAGCGCTGTTGACACCTTGCTTCACAATTTGCAAGTCACGCACCTATTACATCTGGCTTGGTATACTGAGCATGGCAAATTCTGGCATGCCGCCGAGAATCTGCAGTGGGTTGCGTGTAGCCTGAATCTCCTCAAATGCTTTGTCGGCCTAGGCGGAAAGCGCGTACTCATGGCTGGAAGTTGCGCGGAATATGATTGGAGTAAGGGCCACTGTTTTGAGCAGAGCACGGAATGCCTCCCGGCCAGCCTGTATGGAACCAGCAAGCATGCCCTGCATCAGATTGCGCAAGCATATTGTGCACAAAGTAATATCAGTTTTGCTTGGGGGCGTATTTTCTTTCTCTATGGATCGGGTGAAGCGGCCAGCCGTTTTGTGCCGACTGTCATCAACGGAATGTTGCGGCAGGAAAAAGTGCCATGTTCAGACGGAACCCAGCTGCGAGATTTTATGCATGTCGAAGATGTGGCTTCCGCCTTTGTTGCCTTACTGGCAAGCGATCTAACAGGTGCTTTCAATATCGCGTCCGGTGAGTCATGCACGCTGAGAGAGATCGGTGAAAAGGTCATGCGCCAGATCAAGGGAGATGGCCGGATTGAATTCGGCGCTTTGCCGAATTGCCAAAGCGACCCTGCTGTATTAACGGCGGATATCGCACGCTTGCGTGACGAACTGGGCTGGAGGCCATCGCATTCGCCGGAGGAAGGCTTGGCCGAAACGATTGAATGGTGGAAAAGCAATGCTAATTCACGCTTAAAGACAAGTTAAAGACCGGGGGGATAGATGAAAATAACAATAGATACTGATCTGGAGCAACTTTCTGTCGATGACAATGAAGTGCAGACGACACTGGATCTATTTTCAGATGAAGCATTTGAAATTATTTCCGGCCAATGGGCAAAAGTGGGGTGGAATCAGAGATATGTATATACCTTCAGCTGGATGGGGCGGCCGATCATTCAGCTGCCAGAAGACATGGTACGCACGCAGGAGGTAATCTATAGGGTCAAGCCTGATGTAATCGTTGAAACAGGTATTGCCCATGGCGGTTCATTAATTTACTACGCCAGCCTCTGTAAGGCTATGGGTAAAGGGAGGGTTATCGGTGTTGATATTGAGATTCGTCCTCATAACCGTAAGGCAGTTGAGGAGCATGAGATGTTTGATCTCATTACCATGATTGAGGGGAGCTCGATTGATTCAGATATTGTAGGGCAGGTTAAGGCGTTGATTAAACCAGGTGAAACCGTACTTGTCATTCTTGATTCTAATCACACTAAACAGCATGTGGCGGATGAGCTTGAAGCGTATCATGATCTTGTGACGAAGGATTCATATATTGTTGCTACAGATGGTAGCATGAAAGATCTTTATAATGCTCCTAGAGGTGAAGCTGATTGGATATGGAATCATCCGACGGCGGCAGCTGAAGAATTTGCGGAAGCTCATCCAGAGTTTGCCATTGAGCAGCCAGCATGGCCATTCAATGAAAGCGGCTTATCAAAAAACATCACCCATTGGCCGGGGGCATGGCTGCGTAGGGAATAATTTTTTCGGGTGTCTTTAGTCAGAAAAAATCTTTTTGCCAACCTGATTGGAAGTGGGTGGGTGGCTTTGATGTCATTCGCCTTTATCCCGCTTTATATCCACTTCTTAGGCATAGAGTCATATGGCTTAGTCGGCTTTTATATGACTCTACAGGCTGTTATGTTTTTACTGGATCTTGGGCTAACTGCAACAGTTTCAAGAGAGCTTGCCCGTCTGTCTGTTGAAGCTGATTCTTCTGACCGTATGCGGTCTCTGGTACGCACGCTGGAAATTGTGTATTTGGGCATCTCTGTCGCAATATTTCTTGGGACAATGGCCCTGTCAGGCTGGGTGGCGGATGAGTGGCTACAAGCTGAAGCGCTTTCTACAGATCAGCTTACAGATGCTGTGATGTTGATGGGTTTTGTAATAGCTGTTCGTATGCCTTTTGGGTTTTATAGCGGTGGCTTGGTGGGATTACAGAGTCAGGTTTTGATGAATATTGTAAGAGCTGCTATAGAAACCATGAGAAATGGTGGGGCAGTTCTTGTTTTGTGGTTGTTGTCGCCAGATATTACAACATTTTTTCTCTGGCAAGCAGGAGTTAGTGTTATTGGCACTTGCGTGATGGCATTTGCTTTATGGAAAAGTGTACCAACATCCCCTAATAAGCCAGTTTTCAGCAATGCCGTCCTACAGCGGTTATGGCGCTTTGCTGCTGGTATGAGTGGAATTGTGCTTGTATCTATTTTGTTAATGCAGATAGATAAAGTTGTATTAAGCAGGATGTTGCCTCTTGATGTATTTGGCTATTATACATTGGCAAGTGTGGTAGCAATGTCTCTTTTCTTTATTATCAATCCGATTGTGACTGCATTTACCCCTAAACTCACACAGCTAGTTGCGGCGGGCAATAATAAAGAGCTTGTCCTTTGTTACCATCAGGGCTGCCAGTTAATGGCAGTCATGGTTTTTCCTGTAGCAATAACAATTGCACTGTTTTCATTTGAAGTTCTTCTCTTGTGGACCCAAGATGAAATCATAGCTGGCCATACACATCGAATTTTGAGCATTCTTATTATCGGAACAGCACTGAATGCTGCCATGAACCTTCCGTATGCCCTTCAGATTGCCTATGCTTGGACAAAGTTAGCTTTTCTTTTGAATCTTATATTGCTGTTACTGCTATTTCCGTTTCTTATCATCATGACACAACAGTTCGGTATTATTGGCGCAGCCTCAGTTTGGCTTATTCTAAATGTCATCTATGTGCTGGCAGGAATTCAGTTCATGCACCAGCGCCTTATTCCCGATGAGAAATGGAAGTGGTACTTTCAGGATTTGTGCCTTCCTTTTTTTGCTTCATTCCTTGTGGCCGTATCAGGTCGGTTGATTGTTGTGGATAACATTTCTCCTGTTCGCATGTTTGTTAGTTTACTGATTATTTTGTTGTTATCCTTTTTTGGAGCGACGTTGGCTGCCCCACTTGCCAGAGAAAGTCTCCTTTCTGTTATCAAACAAAGAGGTTTACTGTGACCGAACATAAGCAGTCTGTAGTGAAAGCAAGCATTGGTATGCCTGTGTATAATGGTGGTCGCTATGTTCAAAGGGCACTGGATTCATTATTGGCGCAGACATTTAGGGATTTTGAACTGATTATTTCTGATAATGCTTCAACGGACGATACAAAAGAAATATGCGAAGAGTATGAAAGAACAGATCCTCGGATTCGATATATCAGGCAAAATAAAAACTTGGGGCCAATCAGGAATTTTGATTTTGTATTGAATCAAGCCAAAGGCGAATATTTCATGTGGGCGGCGCATGATGATATGTGGGACAGCAGATTCCTGGACATGATGATGAAGGAGTTTGAAAAATCCAAGCAAAGTACTGTCGCTATTGGATGCGAGGCACAATACACGGTTGGTATGATTGAAAAGTCTTTCTTTCGTGAAGGAGCGGTTTTTTATGATGCCTTGCTTGAATCTGGCGTGGAGCGAGTGTCATACATGCTGAGCCATGCATATGGAAATCTGTTCTATTCGCTTTATAAAAGGAGGAGCCTTTTTCTGGATGGGATTTCAATTTTATCCGCAACGCCCAGAATTTCACTGAATGAACTTCCCCTGTTTATCCCTGTTGCGTTTCAGGGGAGCTGGAAAATTATCCCTGAAGTTCTTTTTTATAAAGAGACAACGCCTCCAACATATACTCAGGCTCGATGGGAAATAGTGGGAGGGTGGCTACCATTCGGCGGCATCAGGCATTTTGTCTCAGGCATTTTCTATGGACTGAAATACCATGTTTTAACCCTGATTGATGTTTATCGAGCTATAGATATGTTGAATGTGCCACTGTCAGCTCGGATGAAACTTCAACTACAATCATTAAGCGGCTTACTGGGTCATTTCATCTTATGTTTGTTACATTATAAAAAGAAAAACATTGCAAGTTATACAAGGCTGAATGATGAGTAGACCCAAAGTCAGCATCGGTATGCCGGTATATAATGGAGGCGTTTTTCTTCAGCAGGCACTACAATCCATTCTGGTGCAAAGTTTTACTGATTTTGAATTGATTATTTCTGATAATGCTTCTGTTGATGATACAGAAGCAATTATTTCTGAATTCCGAGATCAAGATAATCGAATCAGATATATTCGACAATCAGAAAATATTGGCCCTATAGCTAATTTTAATTATGTTTTAGATAAAGCGCGAGCTGATTGTTTTATATGGGCAGCTGGTGATGATTTATGGGATGAGGATTGGATCAAAGTCCTATTCAATAACCTGAATAAGTCCGTAGCCATTTCATTTGGCCATGTTAATAATATTGATAGTAATGGAAAATTAGTTAGAACGTATAAGTCTTTTGGTTTTCATGGGTCAAAATCATTAAGAATGATAAAGTACTATTTGGCCGAAGATTATAATGGAAAAGCAAATATTATCTATGGGATGTATCATACTAAAGCAATAAAGAATAATGGCATGCGAGAAGAATATAATGGATGCTATTTTGGTGTGGATATGCTTTTTGTTTTTGACTGCCTGCAGCGTGGTAAAATCGTATGTGATGAGTCTGTGCTGATATATAAACGAACGGAAGATGGTGCGCTTCCTCCGGCTTCGTTTATTTGGCGTATCAAAAACAGCCTCTTGATGTTTAACCGGCTCAGATATTTCAGTGTCTATTCATGTGTTGCATCCAGTGTGCTTGACAAGTTTCTTTTGGCTCTGCTTATACCTGTGAAGTACTTCAAGTCATTGCTGCTTAATGTGTACCGTTTGGCCAGGGTTAAATAAAGGGTTTTCTGAGTGAAAATTCTCTGCGTATTCGGCCAACACAATTATGGTGACCCTGAGCGTGGCCAGGGTTACGAATACACTAATTTCATTCCAGCAATGAAGAGGCTTGGCCATGAAGTTCTGTTTTTTGAAAGCCTGAATAAATCCCACTACAAGGATTTTGTTGACCTGAACCGGCAACTATTGCTAACAGTTGAGCGGGTAAAGCCAGACATCATCTTCTGTGTCCTTATGACATATGAGATATGGCTAGAGACTCTGCAATTGATTCATGATGGTAGCAATGCTGCGCTGATTCATTGGGCAACAGATGATTCATGGAAGTATGAACAGTTTTCCCGCTTTATGGCTCCGGCATTTGATCTTTATGCCACTACCTACCCCTCTGCCATTGAAAAGGCAAAAAAAGATGGCCTCAATAATTTTATGCTTAGTCAGTGGGCAGCAGACTCTTCTCGCATGGCATCGCCACTGGACGAAGAAGACTGCCGTTATCAAGTCAGCTTTATCGGCTCTACATACGGCAATCGACAACAGTGGGTGAATGACCTGAAGAGACGAGGTATCAATGTTGAGGTATTTGGTTTTGGCTGGCCAAATGGACCGGTGGCGACTGAAGATATTACTCGCATCATGCGTGAATCGCAGATCAGTTTGAACTTTGGTGATTCGGGTATTGTTATTGATAATGGTAAGCCTGTGCGTAGCAGGCAGATCAAAGCAAGGGTGTTTGAGGTGCCTGGGGCAGGTGGGTTGCTAGCTACTGAATGCGCTGATCATCTAGAAGATTATTATACGCTGGGTGAAGAGATTGTTGTATTTAAGGATATTGATGATCTGGTTGAAAAGATTGAATATTTGCTGTCCCATCCTGGTAAGCGTAATGCTATTGCGCAGGCAGGCTTTGCCCGAACAAAGGCCGAGCATAGTTATGAAGTGCGTTTTGCTCCGCTAATTGAGAAGGCACTTGAGCGCAGGAAAATGCGTATTTCTGCAATACATAAAATTGATTTTGACCTATTTGAAAGGGTTGCAAAATCACATCGCCCTCATCTACGGTTATATCTACTCAAGTTCTTGCTGCTGTTGCCATGCATGCTGATCTGGGGTAAACAGAGAGGATCAAGGGCGGCTAGACGATTTCTGTTTGAGTTCAGTTGGCGCTTTCTGGGCAAGAAGACCTATTCTGCAATGGGCTGGCCTGGCCGTCTTTTTTATAAGCAGGGCTAAGCTGTTAGCAATGTATGCTGATGCAGAGAAATTTATGAATGTGTTTTTGCCAAACGGGAATGGGGGCGCTGAGTTTCATCTGTTTGCGGTTAGAGGCAGGGCTCAGTTTCTGATGTACAGCCTATCTCATCGCATGGGAAAAAGTTAACATGTGCGGAATTTGTGGCTTTGTTAATTTGAATGGAAAATCAGCTTCAAAGACGATCCTAGAAAAAATGAATCATGCCCTCATTCATCGTGGCCCCGATGATAGCGGGAACTTACTGGATGGAAATGTGGCAATGGCGATAAGACGCTTATCCATCCAAGATCTTCATCATGGCCATCAGCCTATCAGCAATGAAGATCAAACAGTCTGGATTGTATTCAATGGAGAAATATATAATTCACCTGAACTGAGAGATCAGCTTCAAAGTAAAGGGCATACTTTTTCCACACGCAGTGATACGGAAGTTATTGTCCATCAGTATGAAGATGCCACTGATGACTGTGTTGATTATTTGAGGGGAATGTTTGCTTTTGCACTGTTGGATAAAAATCCTAAAAGCAAAGCAGCCCGAATGCTTATTGCCCGGGATCGTCTGGGTATTAAACCTCTGTACTATTATCATGACGATGATTTGTTGGTTTTCTCATCTGAGCTGACAAGCCTGGTGCAGCATCCGGCTGTGATACGGGATATTGAGCCGCAGGCTTTATATCAGTATTTGGCTACAGGTATCGTTGCTGCCCCGCTGACCATGTTCAAGGATATCAGGCAGCTTTTGCCGGGGCAGCTCATGAGCCTGGAAAACGGTGTGTTGTCCTTCAAAATCTACTGGAGCATACCTGAAGCGGAAAATTCAGATCTATCCGAGGAAGCAGCTGCCAGGGGAATTCGTCAGATGCTGGAGCAGTCCATCCAGGAACATTTGCTTTCGGATGTGCCTGTCGGTGCTTTTTTAAGTGGTGGCATTGACTCCAGTGCTATTGTTGCTTTAATGGCGCAGGCCTCGGAAAAACCAGTCTCAACGTTTTCGATCCGTTTTGAAGAAGATGGCTATGATGAGTCATATTTTGCTCGCCTTGTGGCTGAACAATACAACACCGATCATCATGAGTTTGCTGTACACAACCATGGTTTTAATGAATCTTTTCTGCGTAGCATGATTACTCATCATGGCCAGCCCACTGCTGACTCTTCCGCCATTCCAACCTTTATCGTTTCTTCGCTTGCCCGCGATTATGTGAAAGTTGTTTTGTCTGGTGATGGTGGTGATGAATGTTTTGCAGGGTATTCACATTATGGCTGGCTGCAGCAGATTGGCAGGCTTTATGTGATTCCCAAACTTCTGCGTAAAGTAGTGAGGAGACTTTGCTATCTATCGACAAGGCTGCCATTGTTGTCGCAGAGTTACCGCTTGCGCCAACTGATCAATGCGCTTGAGGTAAGCATGTCCCCAAAGTCACGCATGCCATTTGAAGTGCTGAGATTAAATTGTGACGCTGACATTGATCAATTGCTGGCCTCTAATTGGAAATCTCGTGTATTTGAAAGAAGCGAGCTGGCTGATTTTTTGGATAATCAGTCTGGAGAAGAGGTTGGTAAAGGGCAGCGCTTTTCATTCCGCTATTTTTTACCGGATGCCTATTTGCCAAAGGTGGACAGGATGAGCATGGCAACTTCATTGGAAGTGCGTGTTCCGTTCCTTGATCATCGACTTGTTGAATTTGCGCTCAAACTGCCGGGAGAAAAACACTGGAAAGATGGAAGAGGTAAGCATTTGCTGCGTAAAGCAGTGGCCGACCTTCTGCCTGAAGATATTTTTACACACAAAAAGCAGGGATTCTCAATTCCTCTACATCGCTGGGCTACCGGAAAATATTTTGATCTGGCTGAAGAGCTTCTGTCGGAGCATGCGGTAAAGAAACGTGGATTATTCAATTACAAGGTGGTTCGCCAGCTTCTGGATGATTGTAGGGAAACTGGAAGGCACAAACAATCACTGGCCAGTGAGCATCGCTTGAGCCATCGCCTGTTTATGCTGGTGCTGCTTGAAATGTGGTGCCGGATGTATATTGATAAGTTGATTGAGCAACCCATCCACACTGATTTATCTGAAATTATTAGTCATGCCTGATTGTAGCCCGCTAATAAGCATTGGCATGCCTATGTTCAATAGTGCTGCCACGCTGAGAGAATCCATCCGTTCTATTATCATGCAGAGTTATACAAACTGGGAATTACTGATTTTGGATGATGGCTCAACAGATGAATCGATGGATATTGCTGGTGCATTTACAGATAGCCGGATTAAAATTGTTGCTGATGGTGAAAATCGTGGTTTGGCAGCCAGAATGAATCAGGCAGTCAGTATGAGCAGAGGTGAACTGTTTGCCCGCATGGATGCTGATGATATTGCTTATCCACAGCGCCTGCTCATTCAACAGGTTTATCTGCAGGAACACCCTGGAGTGGATCTGTTGGGTTGCAGCTGTCTGGTTTTTAGCCAAAATGGAACTTCTTTTGGCGTAAGAATGTATCCTGAAATGCATGAAGGTATTTGTGCCAATCCATGGTCCGGGCTGCTGTTGATGCATCCAACATGGATGGGAAGGATTGCCTGGTTTCGCAAGTCAATGTACAACGCAAAATTAAAAAAGGCACAGGATCAGGAATTGTTATTACGCACATTCAATCGGAGTAACTTTGCTAATGTTCCTCAAATCTTAATGGCTTATCGGGAAGATCAGACAGGATTAAAAAAAACATTATTAACTAGATGGTATTTAATGCGGGCACTGTTGTATTCAGGTTCTGCAAAGATTGCTATCTTGGGAATCACCAGCCAGATGTTTAAAATGCTGATTGATGTGGGCTTTTCAGCTATAGGACAGCGAGCACATTTGATTCAACAAAGATCCAAGCTTGCTCCAGAATCTGCTATTAGCGAGTGGAAAAAAGTTATTTATACAATTCGGCAAAATGATGTCTAATCATCATGGCAGGAGTTACAGTTAATGACTACTGACAGGCTGACAAATAAATTGCGTGGTACACATATTGCCCTAATATCTACCGTTCCTTATTTCATAGTATCGCAGTTATCTGCTCAGATACAATTCCTGAGATCACTGGGCATGCAGGTGACATTGATTACTTCACCCGGAGATGAACTGGAAACGCTTCCGCCTGGCGATGATTTATCGGTGATTCTTATGGATATCCCCCGCAAACCGAAACCATGGCAGGATTTGAAGGCGTTGATACGTTTGTTTTCAGTATTTCGGCATGGAGCATATACAATTGTACACTCGACTACACCTAAGGCCGGGCTGCTATGTGCAATTGCCGGAAAAATTGCTGGTATTCCCATTCGCCTGCATACGTTTACCGGACAGGCTTGGCTTACCCGGCAAGGGGTCATTAGAAGAGTTATGCGTTTTTCAGACTGGATGATCTTAAAATTATCCACCCATTGTTATGCTGACAGCCTTAGCCAGCGGCAGTTTCTGATTGATGAAGGTATTGCGCCAACTGAGCATATTTCCGTTAATGGCAGGGGTTCACTTGCTGGAGTAGATTTGCAGCGATTTTCAGTTGATTTGCGGGCGGATGAAAACATTAATAGAGTGAGAAAGCAGTGCGGCATTACTGGGGATGCATTTGTGATTACCTATATCGGGCGTATCACTCGGGACAAAGGCCTGTTTGAATGCCTTGCTGCTTTTGAAAGGCTTCAGCATCAGTGCCCGGATGTTGAGTTATTGTTGCTTGGGCCAATTGACGATGATAGCGGCCAGAATATTATTCACAGAGCTGAAAAAATGACTCATGTTCATTATCTTGGTTATCAATCCAGGCCGGAGTATTTTCTGGCGATTACCAATGTTCTCTGTCTACCCAGTTATCGGGAAGGCTTTGGTACGGTCGTAATTGAAGCAGCAGCCATGGGTGTTCCCTGTGTTGGTAGCAACATATCAGGGTTGGTTGATGCTGTTGATGATGGTGTAACTGGCTTGCTGGTACCTGCCAGAGATGATGGGTCACTCTACTCAGCGCTTGAGCGTTTATGGCGGGATCGTAAGCTGTTAGCCACGCTGGCTGTTCAGGCCCGTCAACGCTGTGAACGAGAATTTTCTTCTAGTATTGTAAATAAAAGGGTGGCTAAAGAATATGCAAAGTGGTTGGAAGAGGCAAGATCTTGAACTCTTTACCAAAGACCGCCATGGTTCCTCTGTATGCATACTCAGCTAATCTTTCTAGGACTAAAAATTCAGGGCTGTGCAAACAGATAGGGGAAAATTGGCACAAAAGGAATTTGCTGGGGCTATTGTGATTGAACAAATTTATAGTCTGTATTGCTTGGTGCTGGAAAATGACTGTCGGTAAAGAACAGAATCAAATGCCACAGGTTCTAGTAACTGGTGCATCTGGATTTGTTGGTCGAGCTATATGCCAGCATCTGCAAGAAGGTGGAATGTCTGTGCGAGCATTGATGCGGTATGAAGTAGAAGGCCCATGGAATGAGATGGTATTGGGAGATATCAGGGCCTCTCTGCCACATGGAATGCTGCATAATGTAGATACAATTTTTCACCTTGCTGGCAAGGCCCATGCATTGAGTGACACTCTGCAGGATGAAGATGAGTATTTTAGCATCAATACGGAAGGTACACGTAATCTGCTGGAAGCAGCACAGCAGGCCGGGGTAAGGCGCTTCGTCTTTTTTAGCAGTGTCAAGGCCATGGGTGAGGGTGGTGATCTGTTGCTCAGTGAAGAGAGCCCGTGCAACCCGGATACGCCCTATGGCAAAAGCAAGCTGGAGGCAGAGCAACTGGTGCTGAAAGGGGGCTATGTAGCAGAGCCCGTTGTACTGCGTC
>WFUI01000281.1 GCA_015485035.1 Mariprofundus sp. | reverse complement strand
TGTTTCGTCAAGGCAACCGTGAAATCCGGCGACTTGTGCATCCGCATGGTATTATTCATGTAAAAATGGGGAATCAGCGTATCTCATCAAATGTTACAGAAGCATTATGGGGCTTCGCCGTATTGTTCATCGTCTGTTATGTTATTATCGCTATGCTGCTGGCTTTCACAGGCGTTGACATGGTTACGTCATTCACTGCCGCCGCTGCCTGTATCACTAACACAGGCCCCGGCTTCGGTCAGGTCGGCCCGGCAGATAATTACGAATCATTACCCGATATGGCCAAGTCGGTATTAATCTTTGGTATGATCCTCGGACGCTTGGAAATTTATACCTTCTTTGTACTGCTGGTACCCGAGTTCTGGCGAAATTAGACTCTGTTCATTCGGATAATACAGAGTATGACCGAGGCCAATAAAGTCAGTTAAAGCTCCGGGAGGGATACTTGGTAAATTCAAATCCACGACGGATAATACTGAATGGGCTCGGTTGTTTTAAACCATCCCGGGATGGCTCCCGACCGAAAAACCATGCAGCTACGTTATCTATTCATGTTAAATAATCCATGAAAATCAGGGGGGTTGTATGGACGCTGGCCATGCTGTCCGTACTATTCGGCAGTGGCATGGCTGTCACTGCCGGGGTCTCCATATGGTACCAGTCCGAACATGCCATGCAGTTTGCCGCTTGCGGCGGAATTGTGATGTTAACCGGTATGATTGTGGCGTTCGTATCAGGGCCGGCACCATCGAACCTCGGTCATCGTGATGGATTCTTAATTGTAACGCTGGCCTGGGTATTATTATCTCTGCTCGGTGCATTGCCATTCTGGACAATGGGTGTATGCACTTCTTTTGTAGACGGGGTTTTTGAATCAGTTTCCGGCCTTACCACCACGGGTTCGACTATTCTTTCCGGGCTGGATCACATGCCCCACGCCATCCTGTTCTGGCGTTCCATGCTCCAGTGGCTGGGAGGGGTCGGCATTATTGTACTGGTTGTTGCTGTGATGCCGTTCCTGGGAACAGGCGGCATGCAGCTGTTACGCGCTGAAGTCCCCGGCCCGGTCAAGGATAAACTGACCACGCGTGTTTCCGAAACAGCCAAAGTATTGTGGGCTCTTTATCTGGGCATGACAGTATTGTGTACGCTGGCCTATAAGTGGGGAGGAATGGACTGGTTTGACGCTGTTAATCATGCCATGTGCACGGTCTCTACAGGTGGTTTCTCTACACATGATGCCAGCTTCGGATATTATGGATACCCGAGCCTTCATATTATAGCGGTCTTTTTCATGTTCGTATCAGGTGTGAATTTCGCCTTGCATTTCGCTGCCATGCGGCGCGGCCTTTCCCTTAGACTATATCTGGCCGATGATGAGTTCAGATTCTATCTGGGCGGATTAACTCTCCTGGTTCTTTTCATCGGACTACTGGTCGTTCCCGTATCTGATGCCAACACCTGGGATGAAGTATTATTCAGCGTGGTTTCCGTTGCTACCACCACGGGGTTCGCTATCGGCGACTATAGCACATGGCCACCCGGTCCGATTCTGATTCTGCTGTTGATCATGCTGGTAGGAGCATGTGCAGGATCCACCTCCGGAGGATTAAAAGCGATCCGGTTATTATTGTTTTTTCGCCATGCCCGCCGTGAATTGCAGCATCTGATCCATCCACATGCGATCATGCATGTGAAAATCGGCGCCCGCCCTCTGGAACCAAGCCTGGCACAGTCGATATGGGGCTTTGCTGTTCTTTATCTGATGAGTTTTTTCGTGATTGCCATCCTCGTTGCCCTAAGCGGCGTGGACCTTATTACATCCCTGAGCTCTTCTGCTGCCTGTTTATCCAATACCGGTCCGGGCTTCGGCATGGTTGGCCCGGCAAATAATTATGAGTTATTACCTGCAGCAGCCAAAGTGATATTAATGTTTGGTATGATTCTGGGGCGTCTGGAAATTTATACCTTCTTTGTCTTGCTGATGCCGGGTTTCTGGCGCAATTGAGCTTTCCACGAAGAACCGGCATGATCTGGCTTATCTTATCACTTCGAGGTTTTTTATGATTGAAATCAGAGTCAAGGCAGGCCATGCCCATAAACAGCGTGATGATGCGGTTGTTCTTCCTCTCCTTGATAATCGTAAACTGACCCAATCCGGGGCAGCCCTACAACAGGAAACAGGCAAGACGTTACCTTCCTTTTTAAAAAAGTATGACTGCACGGGCGAACTCGGGAAAAGTCGGACCCTGTATGATGTGCCGGGCACATTTACGCAACGTGTGTTACTGCTGGGAGCAGGAGAAGAAAAAAAACTCACCCTGCATAAACTTCGCATTCTGGCCGCCATAGTCGCCCGCAAACTGGACAGTGGAGGTGCACGCGATATCTCGCTATTCCTTTCTGAATTGCATGTACGCAACGCCACTCTGTTTGATAAGGTACAAGCTATAACCGAAGGCGTGTTGCTGGGCCTTTACCGCTTTGATAAATACCAACAGAATAAGGACAAAATCAACCGTCGACTGCGCTCTATAACGATTATGGTCACATCCCGACGCGACCTGAAGCAGGCTGAATCTGCTGTATCACGTGCACAAGCTATTGCTCTCGGCACCAATTTCGCCCGTGATCTGGCCAATGAACCAGGTAATGTCTGCACGCCGGAATTTCTCGGCCAACAGGCCGCTGCCCTGGAACATCCCCGGCTTGATGTAACGGTCATGGATAAACAGGCCATTGAAAAGGCCGGGCTGAATGCACTGCTGGCTGTCAACCAGGGATCGGCGAAAGAGCCGCGTTTTATTGTACTGGAATATCAGGGCGGTACAGAGGGCGATGCACCTGTTGCACTGGTCGGCAAAGGGCTGACGTTTGATGCCGGTGGCATTTCCATCAAACCGGGACCTCTTATGGAAGAGATGAAATTCGATATGTGCGGCTCCGCTGCTGTCCTGGGTATTTTCAAGGCCGTCACGG
>WFUI01000280.1 GCA_015485035.1 Mariprofundus sp. | reverse complement strand
GTCCGGTTGTTACAGGAAGGAGCCTTTTCTCTGGCCTTTGGCAATATTATTGGTCAGGTCATGCTCTGTCTGCTGCTCACATGGCTTGGCATACAGCTCGCGAGAATTTTATAAGGGTTTATTGCATGGCGGCAATTTATTATGAAAAGATATTTTAAAACAAATAGGTATTAGGATTATATAATGTGTTACATTAAATTATTTCTGCTGATGTTTACTTCGGCATCTTGCCTGCAAGAGCGAAGCGGTACACATTAAAGCCATGAAATACCTGTCTGCATTCCTTGTTGCATTATTTGTGCTGGCTGGCTGTCAGGTTAACGGCGCAGGCCTGGTGCTTGCACCGGGCTGGATTTATCATTCACTGGGGGCCTGGAAGCAGCTTATGCCCAACCAGATGGTTTTATCACCGGATGGTCACTGGCTCTATTTTGGCAGTGAAATCGGTGAATATGCCCCCCTGGCCGGCGTGGCTGCATTGAGTACTGAAAGCGGGCGGACGCATGTGCTGGTTCAGGGGCTGCGTAATGTCAACGGACTACGTCTTGCCCCGGATGGTTCCCTGTGGATCGCTGAAGGCACTGATCAGGGAGGTATCTGGCGCATGGTTCAGCCGGATCATTTCCCTGATGAACAGCGCGTCAATCCGGTGACACGGGAGAGTACTTATCCCGGCATTGCACCGTTCCGGTTTGCCGGCCGCTTTTCCCATCGGGCTATAGCATTTTCTGCTGATCACCGCTTTGCCTATCTGGCCGATGCGGCAACCGGCGGTAGTCTGTACCGGCTGGATATTCGGGCGCGTCAGTTGAGTGTATTGCACAGTGAAAAAGGATGGTTAAACGTTATTCCGGAAGATGCTGTAACAATGGGACATAAATTCGGAGCCGCATCATTTGCTTCGATTGCTGACATCGAACGTATGCAGGATGGCTCGTTTTTACTTGCTGAAGCAGGCTCGGGAAAAATTCTCAGATTTGATGATCAAGGTGATAAACCACAGTTGGAAACCTGGCTTCAACGAGAGGAATTACATCAGCCGGTAGATTTGGCCTGGGATGAAACACGCAAGTGGTTATGGATTGCTGATGAAGCCATACCATCCACGCTATGGGCATGGGATGGTCATGAGCTGCATCATATTGTGCGGCATCCATCATCTCGCATCAGTGCGGTACTGGTGGCCGCTGATCATCAGATCTATGTGAATTTACAGCGCGGGCGTAACAACCCTTCCATGACGTTTATATTGCGTGAACGCCATCAGGAATGAATAGTCCGGCTTAAATGCGCTGGCCGGACAGCGTTTCAAGGATATCTTCACCGCGATATTGCAAGGCCTCGGCAATATGGCCGGCATCCACTTCTCTTGAGTTAGCCAGATCGGCAATGGTGCGTGCCACTTTGAGAATACGATGATAACTGCGAGCGGAAAGTGAAAAGCGGTTCATGGCAGTATCAAGCAGTTTTGCACCTTCCGTATCCGGTCTGGCATAACGCTCTATTTCCTCTGTGCTCATACGGGCGTTTGTGCGTGCTTCACCCAGACGTTGATATTGCAGCTTGCGGGCAGCCTGTACGCGTTCGGCAATGGTTGCGGAGGATTCACCGGACTGCATACCGGCCAGTTCCTGCCGTTCTACCGGAGGTATGTGAATTCTCAGATCAAAACGATCCAGTAACGGGCCTGAAATACGGCTGATATAGCGCCTGACTTGCGAAGGCGAACAGCGGCATGCTTTGGTCGGATGACCGAGATAACCGCAAGGGCATGGGTTCATGGCGGCGATCAATTGAAATCGGGCTGGAAATTCTGCCGAATCAGCTGCACGTGCAATATTAACGCGGCCATCTTCAAGAGGCTGACGCAATGTTTCCAGCACCACCCGTTTGTGTTCGGGTAATTCATCGAGAAACAGAATGCCATGATCGGCTTTGGAAATCTCCCCGGGTCTGGGATTGCTGCCACCACCGATAATCGCGACATCGGACGCGGAATGGTGCGGTTGTCTTAACGGTGGCACCCGACTCATGGGCTGGCGCGATGTGTCACCGGAAATGCTGTAAATACGGGTAACATCCAGTGCCTGTTCCATGGTCAGTGCTGGCAAGATGCCCGGCAGTCGCTGGGCCAGCATGCTTTTTCCAACGCCGGGGGAACCGGTCATCAGAAGATGATGGGCGCCGCTGGCTGCAATTTCCAGAACACGACGGGCCTGCTGTTGCCCCCGGATATCAGCCATGTCCGGCATGGGTACAGGTGTTGAATCCACCATGATGGATGGCTCTGTTACATTCAGGGGCTTACTGCCGTCCATATGTCGGGCGACTGCCAGCAGATGTCTGGCTGAAAATATATTCAACCCCCGGACGGCTGCGGCTTCGGCTGCATTTTCTTCAGCTACGATGACATCACGGTAACCCTGGCTGCGTGCAAACAGAACCAGTGGCAAGACACCATTCACAGCATTCAGACGACCATCCAGTGCCAGTTCACCAATCAGAAAGGGCAGATGATTCTTTGTTTGCTCATTGCTGTTTGCCGATAAATGCAATTTTTTGGCATTGTCCCTGTTGAGATCATTTTTATTGATATCAAGCTGACCGGACGCCATCAGCAGTCCGATCGCAATGGGCAGATCAAAATGGGAACCATCCTTGCGTTTATCGGCCGGAGCCAGATTGACAGTGATTCGCCGTAGCGGAAATTCAAATCCGGAATTAACAACTGCTGCACGTACCCGGTCGCGCGCCTCACGCACAGCCGCTTCGCCCAGTCCCACCAGGGTCCAGCATGGTAATCCGCGGGACAGATCGACTTCCACATCGACTGCTTCGGCATCGAGGCCGCGCAGGG
>WFUI01000279.1 GCA_015485035.1 Mariprofundus sp. | reverse complement strand
GCCCGAGGCATGGATGCTGGCGCTGATTCTGCTGGCTGTATCGTTTGTGATGTTATCCGTGGTATATGCGATGAACCGGAAGGGGCTGAATATTGAGGTTGGCAAGTGAATCGAATTCAGAACAGCATTAAAATCACGACGCGTGTTGGTTCACTGGATTTGCAGGTGGAGACCAGGTTTGCCAATGCGTTCATCATCATTTCCGGTGAGAACGGGGCGGGTAAAACAACCCTGTTGCGCTGTCTGGCCGGGCTCGAACAGGTTGGCGGGCAGTTGCAGTTCGGTGATAAAATATACATGGATAGCAGTGCCGGATTTGAGTTGTCATCCGAGCACCGCCAACTGGGTTGTGTGTGGACCGATGCGGCTTTGTTACCGTGGTTGAGCGTAGAAAAGAATATTCTGCTGGGGACGGAGTCAGTGGATTCCGCGTGGCTGGCAGAGCTGGCTGACAGGTTTGAAATATCGTCTTTCATGCAACGCAAACCGCGTATGCTTTCTACCGGAGAAGCGCAGCGGGTGGCACTGGCCAGAGCCATTTATAGACGGCCATCTGTCCTGTTGCTGGATGAACCGTTTTCAGCTCAGGCGCCTGCTATTCGCCAGCGTTTGCGGATGCATTTGAAATCAATACAGGCAGCGCTGAAAATACCTGTGCTTATGGTCAGCCATGATATCGAAGATGCCCGGGTTCTGGCGCATCAACACTGGCATATGCGTGAAGGGAAGCTGTTGCTGGAGGTTTCCCGTTCGGAAGCAAATCGGGAGATGCAGGCATGACAGATTTAACGCATTTTGATGAGGCCGGTCGTGCCCGTATGGTGGATGTATCCGGCAAGGATGTGACCACGCGTATTGCCATTGCCAGTGGTGAAATTCATATGCAGCCGGAAACGCTTGCGCATATTCAACAGGGTAAACTCAAGAAGGGTGATGTGCTGGCTGTCGCCGATGTGGCTGCAGTGATGGGGGCCAAGAAAACGCCGGATCTGATTCCGATGTGCCATCCATTGATGTTGTCCGGCATTGATGTGTCGTTTGCCGAATTAACCGAAACATGTGGTTTGAAGATCGAGGTGTCGGTCAAATGCAATGGCAAGACCGGCGTGGAGATGGAAGCACTGACGGCTGTCAGCACGGCATTGCTGACCATTTACGACATGTGCAAAGCTGTCGATAAAGGTATGACGATTACTCATATTTGTCTGGATGAGAAAAAAGGTGGAAAATCCGGAGAATATTATCGTGCTGATGCAAAGGGCACCGAAATCAGATAAAACAGGTAAAGTCGGTGCTAATTCAGCAAGGCCGGTGAGTTTTGTAACCATCGCGTGTGCATGCAATGTTCCATCTGTTGCATTTCTGCCCAGTGAGACTATAACTTAGCTATGGAAGTCAGCCAAAAACGTTTTGATGCATTGCATGGGCGCGCCGACCGGGTTGGTGAAATCAGCTTGCGTCTTGTGCGGGGCCTGTATCACTTCTATCTTTTTATGGCATCTCTTCTGGCACTGGGGTTAAGGTTTAGATGGATCTCGCGTCCGGCCGTTGTGAATGTGCTGATTCGTCAAATCTACTTTACCGGCGTGAAGGGACTGCCCTGGGTGCTGGTGATTACACTGTTTGCCGGTGTGGCGGCAGTTTACCATATTGTACATTTTGCCAAGAGCGTGGGGGATATTTCTCTCATCGGCTCTTTGATGAATACCCTGTTGATGCAGGAGATAGCCCCCCTGCTGGTCACGGTTTTAATGCTGACCCGCTCCGGTGTGGCTGTGGCTACGGAAATTGGCAATATGCATATTCGTGGCGAAGCTATGCTGTTGAAAAGCATGGGTATTGATCTGGACGAATATCTCTACCTGCCCCGAATGATGGCGTTTACCTTGTGCGGGCTGGTTATGACTATTCTGTTTGTTGGTATCGCGGTTTGGGTGGGGGGGCTGTTTGTGGCGTTGAATCATGAATTGAATTTCAACCAGTTTCTGACCGAGATACGTAAGGGAACAACGCTCGACGGGGTGCTGATGATGGTGGGCAAAGGGGCATTTTACCCTGTTTTGTGCTGCGCCATGCTGCTGTTTGAGGGGCGTAAGGTAGGCCATGATCCCAATCAGGTGCCTGTTCATGCGACCTACGGTGTGCTTGACTCACTGATGATGGTGGCGCTGGTGGATGTGATCGTGGCAGTGCTGCGGGGGCTGCTATGATCCGGGTGTGCTGGCGTGAGATGCAGGTGCTGAAAGATATGCTGCCCGCAGGGTGCATTGCCAAGGGGGAACGCAAACGTCTGGTGATGCCGCGCAAACACCAGTACGAGTGGCTGGAAAGCTTGTTTATCGAGCCGGTGAAGTCCGGCAAGGATACATGGCAGTTATGGCTGGAAACCGATGTGGCAAGTTATCAGGCGGGTAGTTCCATCTTTTTTCAGAAAGTTTCCAGTATGCTTCATCATCGAGGCATGATGGCAAATCTGAGTTTTCGGGAAAACTTGATGTTACCCTTTCTGTACCAGGCCAATCATGATGCGCTGGAACAGGCCGAACAGGACTTGCCCCAGGTGGCGGAGTTTCTTGATATTAAGGACTGCCTGGACGATCAGGCCAGTATACGCTCCCCGTATACCCACGGCCTGATCAGTCTGGGTCGCTGCCTGTTGCAGAAGCCGGACATTATTCTTGTACAGGATGTGCATGTCGGTTTGGCACCACATCGTATGCGGCAGTTTCATACCCTGTTCTGTGAAGTCATGGAACGCTTACAGGCGGGGATATTGTACATCTCCACGTCTGAGCATGACGGTTCAGGCATGAATTTTGAAGATTCGCTCGAACTGAATACAGGATCGGCGGCCTGATGCATCACGATGATTATGTCGCCGGGATGCGCCGTCAGGTTGGCTGGTTTGTTATACTGGGAATTGGTGCCGTATTTTTGCTGTTACTGATGATCACAGTACGCACCGATGTTTTTGCCAAGAAATTCACGCTGTATGTATACCCTCCTACGGCAACGTCATTCTTTCTTGGTCAGGAGGTCAAGTTTCAGGGTTTTGCTATCGGGCATGTGAGTGATATCGAACTGCAGGCCCATGGCAGGGTACAGGTCAGCCTGCGGCTTCTGGACCATTATCGGAACATGGTTCACGAAGGTGCCACGGCCCGTTTGATCAGGGAGGGGCTGATCGGTGAGGTGATTGTTGAGATCACCGGTGGCAAGAAAGATGCTCCGGGGATTAAGCATCAGGGAACGCTTGCATACGAATCCGAGGCTTCGTTCGAACAACTGCTGCATGATCTCAAGCCGGCGGTAGCCAATGCAGATACCCTGCTTCGTGAGCTGGTGGTGTTATCCAAGTGGCTGAATAATCCGGATGGCGATGTACACCGGGTTATGAGAAATTTCAGCCGGGCCAGCGAAGGCATGCAGGACGGCGATATCGGCCGGGCAGTTCAGACGATGATGGAGGCTGCCGGCCAGGTTCAGGAACTGACTCGCCAAATGGTAGAAAACAAGACGGCTGAGCACCTGTCAGCATCCCTGAAGCAAACAGCCAGAATTCTGAAAGATATTGAACCGCTGGCGCATGATCTGGGTAAACAGGGGCCTGAGACCATCAGGCAGGTCAACCTGCTGATCGGGCGCCTTGATGAGATGGCGGCCGCACTGAGTAATATTGCGGCGGATATGGAGGAGCTGACGCCACAGTTACCGGGGCTGGCACAGGAATCCAGACGTACGCTTGAAGAGATGCGTTTATTGATTAAAGGTTTGCGCGGATCGTGGCTGTTTGGCGGTGCGGCGAATCCGGTTGAGCCGGGCGATGAAGAGATCGCACCACCCGGGCTGGATATGCGACCATGAAATATTTACCTGTATGGTTTGTGTTTGTCGCGTTGCTGTCCGCATGTGCCGGCGGATCTCACAAGGCAGCTGATGAACCGGTACAAAACCCTTATATCAAAAGAGCAAAGACACTGACGGATGCCGGTATTTTTGCCATGCAGCGCGAACGTTGGGAGTATGCCAGGAATGTTTTTGAGCGGGCGCTGAAAGAAGCCCAGCTTGCCGATAATCCCGGTCTTGTAGCGCAGCAATGGTATAATCTGGGAACTGCCAACGCTGCTGCGAAACACAACGGGGAAGCACTGCGCGATTTTAGCGAAGCGCGGATCGTAGCAGAGCGGGCCGGTGATCAGACAGGCATTGCCCGTGCCCGGCTGGCCTGGACGCTGTTGACTATCCGGACAGCCAAAAAACCGGGCAACGAAAATATGTGGCAACCGGATGTGTTTGCGATGGAATTTCCGGTGGATGTGCACCTTGCAGCTGCACGGCTGGCGCAAAAACAGCAGAGGCGGCATGTGGCGAAACAGGAATATGACATTGTGCTGAAAAAGAGCGGAAAATTCCGTTCGGGGCTGTTATCCCGGGGGCAGGCGCATTTGGGTCTGGCGATGCTCGCAAGGGAAGAGCAGGACATGGAAAGCGCAAAACGGGAAGTGGGAAAATCGCTTGATCTGCTCAGGAAAGCGGGTTCTCCGCGCCTGATTGCGCATGCACTGCTGTTTTACAGCAAGCTGGAGGTGCCCGTGAATGATCGCCGTGACGCATTGCAGCGGGCGCTTGTCATTTATCAGAGGCTTGCCGATACCACAGGGCAGCGGGATTGTTTGACAGCATTGGTGAAGATCGAGAATCAAACTGGAAGCTCGCGGGCAGCCAGCGCCTATCAGCAACGGCTCAAAGGTTTGCAGCATGGAGAGGACTGACGTGGAGACTGATGCCGACAGAAATCGAACCATGCCGCTGAAAACATGATTAAAGTTCTGTTTTTTGGTGTGATCGCCGAAAAATTAAAACGGCATGATATGGAATTGCCTGTGCAAACAGGGATGACAGTTGCCGATGTCGTTCATGCCGCAGGCTGTGAAGATTTCAAACCTTTGCTGGTGGCCGTGAATCAGACTCAGGCAAATGATTTGAATGCCCCGATCCAGGTCGGCGATGAAGTAGCATTGATGCCGCCATTTTCAGGGGGTTAAGTGGATAGCATTCGCATTCAGCAAGATGATTTTTCGATTGAAGCCGAAGTGGATGCGCTGCGTGAAAAATCGAAGCGCATCGGCGGCATTGCCACTTTTCTGGGTTGCGCACGTGATTTTTCCGAAGGGCGTAATGTGTTCTCTATCGAATTTGAGCAATATGCCGGCATGGCCGAAAAGGCACTCTTTGCACTACGTGACGAGGCATTGGTGCGTTTTGACATCATCGAGGCTCGTATCATTCATCGTGTAACAACCGTGCATGCCGGCGATCAGATTGTGTTGATTGTGGTTGGTGCAGAGCACAGGAAAGCGGCATTTGAAGCCTGCGAATGGTTGATTGACGAGCTTAAGAAACGCGTGCCGATCTGGAAAAAGGAAACCACGCCCGATGGTGAATCCTGGGTCACGGAGCATCCATGAGACGTATAAACCCACCGTTGCTGGCCATCGTCGGTTATTCCAATTCCGGTAAAACAACGCTGATGGAGCGCCTGATTGCCACTCTGAGTGTGCAGGGTCTGCGCATTGCCACCATCAAACATTCGCACCATCAACCGGAAATGGATGCCCCCGGCAAGGACAGCTGGCGGCACAAACAGGCCGGAGCGGCCGCCTCTCTGCTGGTCGGTCCGGAACGCATGCTGATGGTGGCGGATATCAATACACCGATGTCGCCTCAGGAACTGGCGGCAGCCATGTTTCCCGATGCCGATCTGGTGCTGGTTGAGGGTTTTGCCTCGATGCCGTGTCCGAAAATCGAGGTGGTGCGTTCTGCACGCTGCATCGACCTGCGTTGCGATATGTCCGATCTGCTGGCCGTGGCAACGGATATCGATGCACTGGATGTAAGCGTACCCGTACTCGATCTCAACGACAGCGATGCGATTGCCGCTTTCATTCTGGACTGGCTGAAACAGGAGTATGGCCATGGGTGAAAAGTTTGCTTCAATCAACGAAAAACACGCCGCATTTATCCGCAAGCAGCAGATGTATTTTGTCGCTACGGCAACGGCGGACAGTCGTATCAACCTCTCGCCCAAGTGTATGGATTCCCTGCGAATACTCGCTCCGGATCGCGTGATTTGGCTGAATCTGACCGGCAGCGGCAATGAAACGGCTGCGCATCTGCAAACCGACTCGCGCATGACCATCATGTTCTGTGCCTTTGAAGGGCCGCCGTTGATTCTGCGCCTGTACGGTGCAGCGCGTATGGTGCTGCCCTCGGATGAGGCATGGGACGAATTGTATGCGCATTTCGAACCGCAGCCCGGTGCGCGGCAGATTTTCGATTTGTCGGTGGATCTGGTGCATACCTCCTGCGGCTTCGGCGTACCGTTGTATGATTTCATTGGCCAGCGTCCGGTGCTGAACCGCTGGGCCGAGAAAAAGGGGGAGGCGGGTATCCGCGATTACTGGCGCGAAAAAAACAGCATCAGCCTGGACGGTGAACCGATTCCGATAGTTGAAGGTGAATAGGGTTTATGCGGCCATTCAAAGACCGTCATTCCCGCCTTCGCGGGAATGACGGAAGTATTACCAGCTGTACGGCTGTGATCCTGGCCGGCGGCGAATCCCGTCGCATGGGTAGGGACAAGGCGCATGTTGAGTTTCGTGGAAAATCTCTGCTGAACCACGCTATTGCGAACCTGTCGCCGCTGTTTGATGAGATCGTGCTCAGTGTGCGTGACCCTCTCGCGGTTGATGAATCGCAGAGTAATATAGTGCAGGTGATGGATGCAGGTGAGGGGCGCGGCCCGATGATGGGTATCGTGGCCGCGATGACAGAGGTGCGTACAGACTGGGTTTTTGTCACCGGTGTAGATATGCCGTTTGTCATGCCCGAGCTGGTAATGCACATGGCCGAACAACGCCGCGGTCACGATGCCGTACTGGCTGAAATTGACGGCCAACTGCAGCCGTTGCCCGCTTTTTATGCGAAGAAAGCCTGTCTGCCCGCCATGCAGAGCCGTATCGCACAGGGCCG
>WFUI01000278.1 GCA_015485035.1 Mariprofundus sp. | reverse complement strand
GATGCTATCGATGGGCTATCGCCGGCGATTTCGATCGAGCAGAAAACAACCAGCCGTAATCCGCGCTCCACTGTCGGAACGATTACCGAAGTATATGATTACCTGCGCCTGCTGTTTGCCAGAATCGGACAACCTTATTGCCATGGATGCGGCAAGCCGATTACCTCGCAACCGGCCAGTGTGATCATAGATCAACTGGAATGTATGCATGAGGGTACGAAGCTGCAGTTGCTGGCACCGATTGCGCGTGGCAGGAAAGGTGAGTTCAGAAAGGAGCTGGAGCAGGCCGGCAAGGATGGTTTTGTACGCGTACGCATTGATGGCGACGTGATGGCGTTGGACGATGCGCCGGTTCTACAAAAAAATATCAAACATAATATCGAACTGGTCGTGGACCGGTTGGTGATTCGCGATGGTATCCGTACCCGACTGGCTGATTCGGTCGAAACGGCGCTGCGTTACGGTGAAGGGGTGATGATTGCCCTGGTCGGGAGTGAGGAGCATGTGTATTCCGAGCGTTTTGCCTGCGCCGATTGTGGTATCTCCTATCCGGATATTGAGCCGCGGTTGTTTTCCTTCAATTCGCCGGTCGGTGCCTGTCCTTCATGTGATGGTCTGGGCAGTAAAACGGTATTCGACCCTGCTCTGGTCATACCGGATGATTCCCTGTCTCTGGCCGGAGGTGCGATTGAGCCGTGGGCAGGACGGGAAACTTTTATGTATCGTCAGACACTGGAAGCAGTGGCGGCTTATGTCGATGCTGATATGGATGTGCCATTTTGTGATTTGAGTGAGGCTGCCCGCAAGATGTTCCTCTACGGCAGCGGCAGGGCAAAGATTCGGTTTGTGTATGAGACTCCGGGTCAAAATCGTGTGATTGAACGTCCATTCGAAGGGGTAATACCCAATCTGGAACGGCGTTATCGCGAAACGACATCGGATGATGTGCGCGAAGCACTGGGAAAATATATCAACACCATTGCCTGTCCGGCCTGTGCCGGTTCACGGTTGTGCAAGGCGGCGCGTTATGTCCGCATTGCAGGTCTTTCACTGCCGGAATTTACAGCCATGCCACTACGTGAAAGTCAGTCATGGGTAAACTCGCTGCAACTCTCCGAGCAACAGCAAACCATAGCCGACAGGGTGTTGGAGGAGATATCCGCCCGTCTCGGTTTTATGATTGAGGTGGGGCTGGATTATCTGAGCCTGGAACGTACAGCAGGCACATTGTCCGGTGGTGAGGCGCAGCGTATTCGTCTGGCTACCCAGATCGGTTCGGCGCTGGTCGGGGTGCTGTATATTCTCGATGAACCGTCGATCGGTTTGCACCAGCGCGATAATGATCGCTTATTGGCCACGCTCAGGCGTTTACGTGATCTGGGCAATTCGGTGATTGTGGTCGAGCATGATGAGGATGCGATCAGAACAGCCGACTGGGTCATTGATATGGGTCCGGCTGCCGGATCACATGGCGGAGCGATTGTTGCGCAGGGAAGACTGGAAGATATTTTAAAGCAGAAAACACTGACAACCGATTACCTGACCGGACGCAAAAGAATCAAGATTCCGAAACGACGGAAAGTACTGAAAAAGCATGCCATGATTGGTGTGGAAGGCGCAAGCGAGCACAATCTGAAACAGGTGGCTGCCTGCTTTCCACTGTCCCGTTTTTCCTGCGTGACCGGCGTGTCCGGTTCCGGCAAGTCCACCCTGACCAATGACACGCTGTTCAAGGCACTGGCCAAATCAAAGGGGTTGAAAACAGACCGGGTAGGAGTACATACGAAACTGATCGGTGATGATTTGATCGATAAAATCATTGATATCGATCAGAGCCCGATTGGACGCACACCGCGTTCAAACCCGGCCACATACACGGGTATATTCACGCCGATCCGGGAATTTTTTGCGCAGGTGCCGGAATCGCGGGCGCGTGGTTATAAACCGGGTCGATTCTCGTTCAATGTCAAAGGCGGACGATGCGAAGCCTGTCAGGGCGATGGTATCATCAAGGTGGAAATGCATTTCCTGCCCGATGTCTATGTGCACTGTGAATCGTGTCAGGGAAAACGCTATAATCGAGAAACACTCGATATCCGCTATAAAGGCAAAACCATCGATGATGTGCTGCACATGACTGTCGATGAAGCACTGGAATTCTTTGCCGCCATCCCGCCGCTGAAAAATCGTTTAACGACCTTGCAACAGGTGGGGCTGGGCTATATTCAACTGGGTCAATCGGCCACGACGTTGTCAGGTGGTGAAGCTCAGCGTATCAAATTATCCAAAGAACTGGCCCGCAGGGCGACCGGTGACACATTGTATATCCTCGATGAACCGACCACCGGCTTACATTTCCACGATGTGGCCAAATTACTGGATGTGCTGCATGCGCTGGTGGATCGTGGCAATACAGTGATTGTTATTGAGCACAATCTCGATGTGATTAAAACCGCCGACTGGATTGTTGATATGGGACCTGAAGGCGGAGATAAGGGTGGTGAGGTCGTGATCGCAGGTGCGCCTGAGCAGGTGGCTAAATGTACTGCATCGCATACTGGATATTATCTGAAAGATGTGCTTTGAACTTTGCGTTCGCGGCTGTTCTTGTTTGTATGCCCGGGAAATAACCAAAGACAAATCATCTATTCTGATGATTTGGATACCTGACCATGTTTTTCTGTTTACCTCGGCTTCCATCCAGCAAGGGGTGCGGTCAAAAGCTGAATCAAAGACTTTGTCTTAGGGAGGTCAAATAGGCCAGTAGGTGACTTTGGCGGTACAGGTCTCTGAAATCTCGATACGGGAAACGCGCAGACGTTCGTTATCCAGTCGTTTGCTCATTGTCTTGTAGAGCTCGCGTGCAACATTTTCACTGGATGGATTGATC
>WFUI01000277.1 GCA_015485035.1 Mariprofundus sp. | reverse complement strand
TGATACCACATGGTTCCCGGTTTTTCTGCCACCCAGTGATAGGTATAAGTCTCACCCGGCTGAATACCTTTGGCCTGGGTAATACCCGGCACACCATCATTCTGCCAGTTGTTGTGCTGAAACAGGCCATGCCAGTGAATGGTATGTGCCAGCGACGTATTGTTTTTCACGTGCACGGTAACATCATCACCCTGATGTACATGTATCAGCGGCCCCGGCACCTGACCATCAAAACCGAACACCTTGTATTTCAGATCAGGCGCAACCTGAATCTCAACTTCATCAACCGTCATGGTAAATTCATGTTTGGCTGCATTAGCGGGTGTTGCAATAGCCAGCCAGGTAAAAGCCAGCATCAATAGTGATAGCAATTGGGTATATCTGGGCATTATATTCTCCTCCTGTATGTGTCTCCTGTTTATTAAGGAAACTTAATTTGGATCCAAACCATAGACACCCGAAATAAAGATGTAAAGAGGATACACAATTCAAATCACGCATTAAAAGTCTGGGTTTATTGCCTCAAACAGGCAAGACTTGCCATGTAATATCACTGTATCCATGATGCGGATATGAAAGAATTACTTGTCTACGGCGTCAGTGGCGTCGCATCATTATTTATTTTCGGATACTGTGTGCATATCTTCGTCGGTGGTATGGTCAGTGAACAGACCGAGTTACTGCTTATCATCGCTGTTGTTTTGATTAGTGCAGCGGCCATTGGCTGGTTCGCATGGGATACCATCAGACGTACGCGGTAAATCAAAGAAAGGTATTCCATCGAAAGGATACAATGTATCACGATCCTCTGATGCTTTCGCTTAATAGTTTAAAGGTGTTATGAATCAGAGCTGCAAGCAACAACGCCTGCTTATTTGTAAATTTCCAGAGCTTTGGCGATATCTTTGTAAGCCTGTTCATCGAACTGTTTGCGGTGAAATACAAACTGGCACTTGGCACCCTGGTTATCCATGCCTGTCAGGCCAAATGATTTACCGGCATGATCAGAAAAATAGCGGATATCTTTCACCAGTGCCTTGACTGTACCATTCTTCATTTTCAACCGGATGCGATCGCGGTTGATATCCAGCGCCACCGGAGTTTTCGGGTGGATCAGCAAACGACGCATGACACGCCCGCCACCAACCATCAGAAAGAAAAAACCCAGAAACATCAGACCATAACCCACCATCACCTGGTCGCCATCACCATACCAAAGCTTCAGGCCCCATAGCAGCAGAAAACCGACTGTCGGAACATACAGCACCAGATCCCACAACACGCCAGCCTTGTCGGGATGCAATTCACATTGTACTTCCTGCCAGTTTCTAGCCATTCACTCTCCCTTTTTGGTGCCTGATGTCAGATCAGCCAACACAGGATCAATCTCCTGATACAGCATACGGCCCGGATAAACGACCTTTACTATACCCGCAGCATCAATCACGAACGTCCAGGGTTCACCCCGCACCTGGAAGGCATCATACGCTTCCGGATTAAAATACTGATCCATATGCAGAAATATCACCTGATGTTCATATTTGTTCATCATTTCTTTCATCAGCTGTAATTGCTTGTCACATTGCGTGCAATGGCCCGGCGTGGCAAATTCCAGCACAATGGGCTTGTTCTGCTTGACCGCATCATCAAAGGATAGTTGATACATACGCGGGTCGGGATAGCGATAGCTGGTGATTTTGGACATATCACCACCAACATCAGCCAGCGTCTTGGTCTTCAATACCGGAACAGGCTTGCCGGTCAGGAACACACCGCCGCCACCGACGCTGCCGAAATCCATATCGCAGGCAACAAGGGCGCATGCCAATATGCTAAACAGCGCGAAACGCTTCACTAATGTCATCTGTTTTTTCTCCACCCTGCGCAGGTACGGAAAATATTATAGGCCCAGATGCAGTTGGCCAGCAGTACAATCGAGCCAAATATACCCATCACAGCCAGCCACGGTCGCACCAGCAGCTCCACATCAGCCGGCAACATGGTCTGACTGGCCACACCACCGATCACACCGGCAACACTGAAAAATACCACCATACCGATCAAACCGAAGTTATGGGTCCAAAAATGAACCTTGACCAGTTTCATGCTATAGATTGGTCGCTTGGCCAGTCGCGGCACGACATAATAAACAGCAGCAAAAATTGCCATCTCCACCCAGCCCAGCAGGTTGATATGGGTATGGGCACGCACAATCAGTTTTCCAAACATGCGATGATCAACGAAATGACGGAAATCATGAATTCCACCCATCAACGCACCCCATGAAAAACCGATGATGCTATAGATCACACATGCAAAGATGAACCACAGGGTATATTTGACATACTCTTCCTCTTCCCATGGCTGAAGCTGTGTTTTTGTTGTCACTTGCTTTCTCCTGCTGTTGCCGAACTGCCTGGCTGTTGTTTATCTCTGATGTCAGGATATTTCTCTTTCCACTCTTTCGGAGCCCAGGTTTTGACCATGCTGTCGATAAAGGGTGAATCCCCCTTGGGAGGTACGGCCGCGGACGATGAGCCCTGGTCGGATTTCAGTTCGGACAAAAATACCGCAATAGCATGCAATTTCTCTTTTGGCAGCTTAGCAACATAGGCAGCCGAACGCTGACCTGGCCGGTGATCCATTGTTTCACTGCCATAATTGGTAACCGGATCGGTTAGAAATGCATACATCCATTCCATGGAGCGCCGCGAACCGATACCATCAAGATCGGCTGTCCGCCCCATATTGGTGCCGTTACGCAGGGCCCTGTGACAGGTTGTACATCCCTCGACGCGAAAATACTCGGAACCTTTTTGCCCTTCCGCCGACAAGTTTGCATGCGTTTTTTGTTCAAAAATCGGCTTATCCGACGTGGCAATAAAGAACTGCATAATAATAAAGGCGATAATAGCAAAGACGACAAATACGCCAGCCACTGTAAACAGAATCTTCTCGCCGGGCTTGAGGGGTTGTGGGTTGGTAGACATGGAGCGGCATTATTCCGCATGAAGCCTACTTTGCAAGAACGGGATCAGTTCGCTGTAATTATACACTACAGAAAAAGGCCGACAGTAAAAACAATACTGCCGGCCTTTATGGTAATAGTTAAGGAAAATAAAACCTATTTGAGAATATTATCCATCATCACCTTGGATAACGTTGCACTGGTCAAACGCCAGACAATAATGCTTTGATCTTTGGCAACAATAAATTTCACCCAGATATTTTTGTCAGCATTATTTACCAGTTTGTAATTCACATGCGAGTACGCCATAGATTCGAGATTCATCGTGCAGGCATCCGGATCGTAGCCCGCCTCGGCACCTGCTGGCGCACAAATACCACTGCGCTTAACCAGATCAACAAATGTATCGGCATTGACCTCGATTTTTGGTGCCTTATTCACAACGGTGGCAGAATTGGCGTACAGACCCTCCTCGACTTTTATCGGAGCCAGATTTTCGGGCAACTGCGTTCTGATTGCCCCCTCAAGCTGGGGGAAATTAATCCCTGCTTCCAGTTCCGCCTTGTCATTATGTTCAATACCTGATGTAAGATGACCAAATGTAAAATATAACCCGCCGTAACTGGCTGTCACAAGCACAATACCGCAGGTAAGATAGAATAATACCATTCTCAATCCGTTGTTCTGATTCTGACCCTTCGCCATTCTATTTCCTCCTTGGCTATTTAGCGCACCCCTGTGCATAGTTTTGCCCGAAACCATACTATGATTTACATCTTATGAAAAGAAGTAACAAAAACAACTGAACTTGCCAAGAGAACGCCAGCTTCTAGCATCGCCCCCTGTCGGAGGTGACATGACACGTTTTCTTGCCAGGATATTATTACTCCCCATGCTGCTTGTTCTGCTCGCAGGCTGCCTTACCGAAGCCAATCAGGGAGAAGAGGCCGAACAGATTGTCAGCACCGTTCACAAGGGATTTCAAACGGGCGTCTGGGATGAGGTCATGCCACTGTATGATGAGCAATTTCTCCGCATCCATCCGGCCAGCGCATGGCAACAAAAAATGACCCGCCTTATCCAGCCACTGGGAAAATTGACCAGCATCAAATCCACCTTCCAGCATAAAGACCCGCGTTTTCGTGGTGATTTTTACCTCTACGGCTTTCTGTTGCATTTTGATCACGGCACCATTTCAGAAACCCTGACCATCTATAAAGGTGTCGATAAGGATCGCATGACCATTTCCGGCCATCAACTGAAACTCAAAAGGCGCTCATCATGACAGTATCAGCTCGCTTCCCACGTCTGCTGGCATGCATGCTATTGTTCGCGCTGGCAGGGTGCATGGCTACCGATAACCCGGTCCCGACTGATAAAATAGCCGAATTAAAAGGTGTATGGCAGCAGCAGGATGGCGGCCGGAGTATCGTCCGCTTCTATGCTGACGAAACTGTCAAGCTGAGCATGCCGGATGAGCATCCGCCTGTTCGTCTGTTATCGCAAATGGAAGTCATCAAGGATGAACAAATCGGTTTTGGCGTAGGTGATCGCTGGAACGGGCCTGTTCATGTTGTCATCAGCAAAGATAAAAACACACTGCAACTTATCTTCCCGGGCAACACCGTTCGCACACTCAACTTTCAACGAATGAAATAGAGCGTGCTATCAACAGGTCTCATGATGTGGGCATCCGCATCAACAAGTCCATTTCCCGCCTTGAAAAACCTGCCTGTTCACGCGCCACCATATTATATGGCCCCATCAAACCTTTCGGATAATATTCAGCCAGTAGTTCTGTGAATGTGGCAACCGACTCCATTCCGCGTTTTTCACAACAGTAACGGAACCAGTGATTACCGATAGCAACATGGCCGATTTCATCCCGCAATATAATATCAAGAATACTGACAGCATTATCATCCCCTGCCTGCGCCAGTTTTTTCTGAATCCCCGGCGTCACATCAAGTCCGCGTGCCTCCAGCACCCTCGGCACCAAGGCCATGCGGGCCAAAACGTCATGGGCTGTTTTTTCACACATTTCCCACAAACCACCATGCGCTTCATAGTCACCGTAATCCGCCCCCAAATGACGCAAATGCGCACGAATCAGTTCAAAATGATAAGCTTCCTCGGCAGCCACCTGTAGCCAGTCGTTGTAATAGGCCTCCGGCATATTGGTGAATCGACAGACTGCATCCAGTGCCAGATTGATCGCATTGAATTCAATGTGTGCAATAGCATGCATCATGATCGCCCGACCCGCCACTGTACCAAAACCACGCCTGGGCATTTTATTGGCTCTGACCAGCCGTGGTTGTTCCGGCCTGCCCGGCTGATTGATATTCTCTATTGCCTCAGAGCTGTCCAGGTTAATTTCCTGATTGGCCCATTGGCGAGCCAGCATACGCACCCCTGCGATTTTTTTATCAACATCGTGCATCAGCAAACATTGTGCTGCCACCTTACGCATTTCTTTCACCACTTGAGCATCTCCATTTATACCTCCAGCATAGCCGCATGTCTTCCTACACAACACCACTGGCCCAACGTACCATAGCGCTTGCAGCCCTGACACAGGCAGTCTATCTGGTTGACTGCATTGCCCGCAAAGGGGTAATGGATGCAGAGGATTGCAAAGTACTGATGGAAAGCATGTTTCCCGTGCCCCAGACAACTGAGCATGACATATCACAGCTATATGGCGGCATTTCCGGCTTAACTACGGGCTTGCGGATTTGCACCGGACTTTTAAATGGTAGCAATCTACCACAAGCAAAAGCACTGATGATATACAGCGCCGGTCTGATGACGCTTGAACGACGACTAGCGAAAAACACCCCCATGTGTCATAAACTGGCCGAGGGCATGCAACGCATCACACATCAGAAACAATATTTCGGCGATAGTATGCACAACAATATAATTGCAGCCATTGCTGGTCTGTATGGTGAAACCATCAGCACCATGAAACCACGCATCATTGTTCACGGAAAGACAGAATATCTAAGCCAGACCGGCAATACCCAACGTGTACGGGCGCTGCTGATGTCCGGCCTGCACGCCGCCCACTTATGGCACAAACATGGAGGGAGTCGCTTGAACCTGCTACTCAGACGCAAGGCATTGTTGCACGAACTTGAGATGGTGCAACATCTGACTTGAGGAAACACTGATCTATTGCCTCTCTGACAAAAAAATCAGCATTTCCTTAAGAGTTTCGATACCTGTTTCACACTAATTTTGGCCATGGCGAATAGCAAAATAGTCCTTTTTTATCCTGCACGTGCTCTGGCACATATCGTTTTCTATCAAATCAAATTGTTACAAATCTCCAACATCCTGCTATAATAGGCCCTATTCCAAGGAGGAGGAGAATTCTATGAGAATTATATTGTTTTTATTTACACTATTTGCATTTTCCCTGCCTGCCAGTGCTTCGAGTATTGAAGACCGCTCGGTGGCATTGACTGCACAGCTTGAGGGAAATAACAATTATCATGCCCATCTGGCTCGGGAACTTGCCAGTATAGCAGAAACCGAAAAATGGCAGCACGATGTAAATACTGCCAGAGCATTTATCAATATGGCTGAAAAGCATGCCGCCATGGCAGGGGGTGCAAAATGATGCGTCGTATTACTATATTTGCTGCCGCCTTGTCTTTAACCGCCTGTGCCGCTGTCACACCTGATATAAATATTGATGAACTGTCCAGTGCACGTGCTGCCATCGCAGCTGCCAAAGCAGCCGGTGCTGAAAAATGTGCGCCTAAACTGCAGGCTCAAGCCGTTGCCTCTCTGTACTGGGCTGCTCATGAGTTCAGTGAAGATGACTACCACCCTGATGAAAATGCCGAACTTGCTGCTACGGCTGAAAACAAAGCCAAGCAGGCTCTCGAAAAATCAAAAGTGGCATGCAAACCTGAAATCATCAAACTGGAAGGTGTTTATTTCAACCATGACAGCGCCGAACTCAAGTCCAGCTCTATTGCCACACTGGACAAGGCAGTCGCAACTCTGAAACGTCGCGCCAGTATTCATGTTGAAGTGGCAGCGCATACCGACAGCAGCGGGTCAGATGAATACAACCAGTCGCTGTCTGAACGCCGGGCTGCAAGCGTGATGGACTATCTTGTTGCCCATGGCATTGATGCCTCCCGCCTAACCTCAAAGGGCTACGGAGAATCTCAACCTGTTGCCAGCAATGGTACCAAAGAAGGCAGAGCCAAGAATCGCCGTGTTGAACTGCGTGTTCAGAATTAAAGTCTGACAGACTTGTATCACTGGAACGGGCTGCTTCGGCAGCCCGTTTTTTTGTTTCTGCCCGGATAAACAACAGTCACTTGTCTTGCACTAAAATACCCCATCCATAGAGTGCCGCGCCCTAATGCGTGCAGAGGAGCCCCCATGTTTCAGTTATATTATGATCACGCGGCCAAAGCCAAGGATGATATACTTTCGGGTTTAACTGTAGCCTTTGCGCTGGTTCCGGAGGCCGTCGCTTTTGCCTTTGTCGCCGGTGTCAATCCGCTGGTCGGATTGTACGGTGCCTTTTTGATGGGGCTGGTTACATCACTGGTCGGCGGCCGTCCGGGCATGATTTCCGGAGCAACAGGTTCGATGGCCGTGGTCATGGTTGCTCTGGTGGCACAGCACGGGGTGGAATACCTGTTTGTCACTATCATTCTCACCGGCATCATTCAAATCCTGTTCGGCGTGGCCAAATTCGGTAAATACATTCGCATGGTGCCCTATCCGGTCATGCTCGGATTTGTAAACGGTCTGGCAATCGTGATTTTTCTCGCCCAGATGGAACAATTCAAGACTAAAGGGGCAGATGGCACCATGCACTGGCTCAGCGGCGAGCCAATGTTCACCATGCTCGGGCTGGTTGCATTGACCATGGCCATCATGTTTTTTCTGCCCAAAATCACCCGCGCCATTCCAGCCGGTCTGGCAGCTATTATTACCATCAGCCTGATTGTTATTTTCGGCGGTCTGGATACCAAATCGGTTGGTGATATTGCTGATATCAGTGGTGGTTTTCCGGCATTCCATATTCCGGAAGTGCCGTTCAACCTTGAAACGATCGAGATCATTCTCCCTTACGCTATAATTCTGGCCGGTGTCGGCCTGATCGAATCACTGCTGACCATGAGTGTTGTCGATGAAATGACCGGTACGCGCGGTCAGGGCAACCGAGTCTCCATCGGACAGGGACTGGCCAATACCATCAACGGTTTCTTCGGAGGTATGGGTGGATGTGCCATGATCGGTCAGACCATGATCAATGTATCTTCCGGTGGTCTGCGTAATTTATCCGGTATTGCCGCCGCCCTGTTTCTGCTGATATTCATCATGTTTACATCCGATCTGATTGCCATGGTACCAGTGGCGGCACTGGTCGGCCTGATGTTCATGGTAGTGATCGGCACATTTGAATGGGGTAGTTTTAATCTGCTGAAAAAAATTCCACGCGAAGATTCATTTGTCGGTATTCTGGTTGCTGTTGTCACCGTATTTACCGATCTCGCCACCGCCGTGATTATCGGTGTCATTGCCACGGCACTGGTATTCGCCTGGAAACAGGCCCGCCATATCTATCTGATTACCGAAGATCGTGCTGACGGCTCCAGAGTACACCGGGTACACGGCCCGCTGTTTTTTGCCTCAGTCCACCGTTTTAGTGAGCTGTTTGACCCTGAAAATGATCCTGATGAAGTCTATATTGATTGCGCCATGTCTCGACTGGCCGATCATTCAGCCATCGAAGCCATTGACAATCTGGCCGAACGTTACAAAAAGGCCGGCAAAAACCTGCATCTGACCCACCTGAGTCCCGAATGCAGAAAACTGCTGACTACTGCTGCCGAACTGGTCGAGGTCAATATCAAGGAAGACCCGAATTATCACATCGCAGATGACAAACTGGCGTAAATCATCGCCATAAAGACATCAATAATGATTTTATCCATGACCAGGCCTAACCTGCAGGGACAATTTGCCCCTTTTTAATACTGAAAATATCCAGTTGTTTCTGCCCCACCCCGTCATGATCGAAACGCACATGTCCGGTCATGGCCGGAAACCCTTCCGGATTCTGTAACGCATCAGAAATAGCGTTTCCCTTCAGTCCCAGACGACTGGTCATTACAGTCGCAATACGCATGGTGTCGTAAGCCAGACGCATAAGGTCGGTTGTTTTGTTGCTGCCCCAGGTTTCCCTGTAAATAAACTGAAAACGGCGTACGGACGGGTCATCACTATCATTTCTGACCCGACCCGATGAAGCAAAACGGGCATGTGAAAGATATCGACCGCGATCATCCAGCAAATGGCCGTCCTGCCAGCGACTGCTTCCATAAACAGGCAATCCGGATATATCAGCATAGGCCATCTGACCAGCCAGCAAGGCAACCTGTTTGCCATTCAAAGCCAGATATATCGCATCAAAATTTACCGGCATACGTATTTCCATATCCATATCAGGCAAAAATACATTCAAATCCTCATCCAGTTCAGCCAGCACAACATCATCATCCGTTTCAAAACGCAATTGGCGCAAACGGTCACGATAATCAATCATGCCGGACTCCAGTTGCACGGTCTGCAGCACTTCGCCACCCAGGGATTCAAAAGCAGCGACAAACATATCTGCTTCAGTCTGTTTTTCGCCGGCATCGGAAATCACCACCATGCGTTCAGCTCCATGCTGCCACGCATATTCGGCCATGACTTTAACCTGTGCCAAAGGCGACAGGGTGTGAATAAACAGTGCTTCCGAGCGATGCGCCAGATCCATTCTGCCAGTCAGGCTGATCACAGGAACAGATGATTTAAGATAAGGTAACAACGCTTCTGTTGTTTCTGCCAATAACGGACCAATGATAATTTGAACAGCTTCATCGGTCAGTTGCCGGTAAGCTTCGATTGCAGCGATTGGGTCCGAGCCTGTATCTTCAATGCGCAGGGTAATGTACTCATTGTATTCCAGCCCGGCCAGAGCAATCCGGATACCACGCAAAGCCTCCTGCCCATAACGGGCATACTTGCCGCTCAATGGCAGCATCACACCAATTTTCGCCGCCCTGACTTCTCCGGATGCCCAGGATTGAAGCTGGCCGATTTCCGGAGCACTTGGCATGACTGTGGACAACAAATCCGTAATCCTACCAATTTCTTCAATATTGCCACTCATCAGTCGTGCGCGTCCGGCGTACAACGCAAACTCAGGTAAAATATCCGGCGACAGCTTCTTATCAAGCAAATATTGTTCTACTGTTTCCATTGAAGCGCGCCGGGCCGCCAGTCTCAACCAGTTATTCCGTCCTGCCTGATCGACCTCAGCCGCAGCCAGTAACCATCCGACAGCTTCACGTTCACCGGATCTTTGTGCAAGCTCAGGACCCAGACTCAGAATTTTAGTCAGCAGTTCACGCGTCAGCCGGGGATGGCGCAGGGACTGCTGCATCTGATCCAGAGCCCGCCCGCTCTCATCCTGTTCCAGCCACCACCTGGCCATCCAGAAATGGGCATAGGGAACCAGTGCATGCTGCGGATATGTCTGAATCGCAGATTTGGCAATTTCGTCAGCACCCTGAAGATTCGCTTCGAGCATCAACTGGGCTTTGCGAAACGTCGCTTCCTCACGAATCGGTGCGGGAGCGCCTTCTGCCAAACGATCCAGTTCACGCATCAAAATACCGATATCTCCGCCAGCCCGGGATTGGGCCATGATACTTTGTATTTCGGCAGCCCCCCTAAACCCCTCGGCCATGTGAGATGCAGCAGGTTTTTCAATCGTTTCCGATGTCATTTTGGGCTGACAGGCGCTGAGTAGAAGTAATGAAAAAGTCACAGCCAGCATTGCAGTCGGCCAGCGGGAGAGATAATGTATCCAGAACATGGATTCGCAGCCTAAACATCTATCCGCTTACGGCCAACTATTCGTCGTCGCCACCCCCATTGGTAACCTTGCCGATATGACTTATCGTGCCGTTGAAACGCTGAAATCCGTCCATGTGATTGCTGCTGAAGACACAAGAAACAGTCGCAAGCTGTTGCAACATTACGGTATCAAAACGCCTATGGTTGCTGTTCATGAGCATAATGAAGAGGCCATGAGCCAAACCCTGCTGGCACGACTTGAAAGTGGAGAAAATGTCGCACTGATTTCCGATGCCGGTACTCCGTTAATTTCCGACCCGGGCTACCGTCTGGTGCGCAGTCTCCATGCCAAATCCATCAATATCGTTCCGATTCCCGGTTGCAGCAGTATATTAACTGCCCTATGTGCCGCCGGTCTGCCAACCGATCATTTTCGTTTTGCCGGATTTCTACCCCGCAGCGGCAAATCGCGGCAGACAGAATTAAATCGCATTGCCGGCGCAGATGAAACCATCATACTGCTTGAATCCCCGCGTCGTCTGTTGGCCACATTGCAGGATTTGCAATCATGCATTCAACCTGAACGGGAGCTTGTCGTAGCCCGGGAACTGACCAAATTACATGAAGAGTTTGTCCGGGGACACTCCGATGAATTGATAACTCATTTTGAACAAACTACCCCGCGCGGAGAAATCGTATTGTTAATCGGACCGGCCAGTGACGAAACCGTTGCACTTACCGACCAGCAAATTGCAGACTGCCTGAACGAGCCATCCATGCAGGCATTACCCCCGTCAGCACGTGCCAAGGCAGTTGCCCACGCACTGGGCATCAGCAAATCGCGAGTCTATGCGCTGATTACGGGACGTTCGTGAATTCAGCTCAATGAACAAAGTGCCGTGAGTACAAAACAGGGGCAGCGGGGAGAAGATCGTGCAGCCCGTTATCTGCAACAGCGGGGATATACGATTCTGGAACGAAATATACGGCTTGGGCGCGGCGAGCTTGATATTATCGCACAATCCGGTGACCTGATTGTTTTTGTTGAAGTCAAAGCGCATCAGTCGCGTGAATCAAGCTTGCTGGCTATGCATCCGGACAAATGCGTCCGCTTGCGATCGGCAGCTGAGACATGGTTGAGCCGGCACCCAAACCACAACAACTGTCAATGCCGCTTTGATTTAATCATCCTGACCCCTAGAGTCGGCTTACCGGCGTGGATACCTCCACGCATTGAACACATGGAGGATATTATCAGGTGAACAGCAGTCATCAGAATGCCTACCCTTTGATTGAACAGGCCTTTACTGAGGGAATTGAACTGCGTCGGCGGTGCCTGAAACAGCTGGCCGAGCCACTGCAGGATGCAGCCCATGCCATCGTCAACTGCCTGAAAAATGGCGGTAAAGTATTGGCCTGCGGCAATGGTGGTTCCGCAGCTGATGCCCAGCATTTTGCTGCAGAACTGGTCAATCGTTTTGAAATGAACCGCCCCGGCATGGCAGCTGTAGCCTTAACCCATGATGCATCCGTCATTACCAGCATCGCCAATGATTTTTCCTTTGCTCAGGTGTTTTCCAGACAGGTTGAAGCGCTGGGCCGTCCGGGTGATCTGCTGCTGGCTATCTCCACAAGTGGCGATTCGGAAAATGTTGTAGCCGCTGCCAATGCAGCCGCTGCCACCGGCATGAAAATCATTGCCCTGACAGGTAAAGACGGTGGCGCTCTGGGCCGCAATGCACATGTAAAACTGCACCTCAATATTTCACATCCGTCCACGCCCCGTATTCAGGAAATGCATATCACCTGTTTGCATATTCTCTGCGCACTGGTTGATCAACAGATGTTTGGAGGCACTCATGACCATTAAACCGCTTTCTTTCAGCAAGCTCAAAACCGTACCGTTGGCCAACCGCAAGGTTGACAGCGACAGTAAAGATTTTGGTGCGCCATTCCAGCCCGGAAGCGGTTTTGAAAGTTTCCTCTGCAGTCTTCCCAACCTGGGCTGCGCCGGCGACCTGTTTCGTTTACGTGATGCCATCACCCACGCATTTCGTAACAAACATGCGATTATTCTTGCCTGTGGTGGCCACGTACTTGATTCCGGACTTGGGCCGGTGATTTGCCGTCTCATTGAGCAAAAAATCATTTCCGGTCTGGCATTAACCGGTGCCGCACTGGAGCATGATGTGGAAATTGCTATTTCCGGACGCACAGTGACAGCTCGTGAACGTGAACTGAGCAATGGCAACTATTGTATCACCGAAGAAACCGGCTGTTTAATCAACGATGCCATCAATTTCGGTACACTTGAAAACTGGGGTATCGGCAAAAGTGTGGGCAAATACTTGCAAGAATCGGACCTGGAGCACCTCGATCACTCCGTCGTCGCCACAGCTTTTCGCTACGGTGTCCCCGTTTCCGTGCATCCGGCCATCGGTGCGGATGCATTCTGCTTTCATCCCGCTGCACATGGAGAATCACTGGGTGCTGCCGCCATGGTCGATTTCCGGCTGTTGGCAGGTATGATGGCTGCTTCCAGTCATGGCGTCGTTATCAATATTGCATCCAGCGTAGTCATGCCTCGTGTCCTGCTACAGGCGGTTGATGCAGCCCGAAATGTGGGTAAAAAAATTGAATCTGTCACCACTGCCATCATTGACCCTTCAGCCAGTAACACAGCGATTACTGATGTAGTCAATCGCTTGTCATTACCGGATGGCGCCGGATTCTGCCTGTCCGGCCCCGATGAAATTCTCCTCCCTTTGCTCTTTGCTTCTGTACTGGAAGCATTGGGTGATGATATCCTCTGAAGAGCCCTTCACACAATAGCACCATACCGGAGATACCATGCCACTGATTAGACTGTTTATTTTATTTATTATCCCCCTTTCCCTGCCGGGTTGTTTCGCAACCGCCATTGTTGGAACGACGACCGTCGCCAGCAGCGTTCATGACGAACGTAGTTTAGGCGAGCAATTCGATGACATTGCGATTGCATCTAAAATCGATGCACGACTCATCGCAGAAAAAAACATGCCATCACGCTGGATCAGCGTTGAAGTTATCCACGGCCAGGTTACTTTAACCGGATATCTGCCCACCCAGTCTCACATTGATCGAGCCATTTACATCATAAAACGCATGGACAGAATTGTTTCAGTGCATAACAAGCTGAAAATCGGCGAACCGAAAATTAAAGAGCTCATATCTGATTCCTGGATCACAACCGACATCAAAAGAAAATTACTGAATGATAAAGTCGTTTCCGGTTTTACCATTCATGTTGAAACAGTAAACGGAAAAGTTTATTTACAGGGTGTCGTCGAAAGCCTGGTTGAACGTCAGCGCGCCAGGGAGATAGCTCATGGAACACAGGGAGTTACTGCTGTCATCGACCTGATGAAATCCCGCCATTCATGAGATACCCTGCTTCCCTGCAACAAGCAAAAACACAAGTCGAACAGTGGAAAAATGAAGGACGGCGAATTGTTTTTACAAATGGGTGTTTCGATCTGCTGCATCCCGGCCATATCGATTATCTGGACAGAGCAGCAAAGCTTGGGGATATTCTGATTATTGGCCTGAATGACGATAATTCCATTCGTCGTTTGAAGGGAAAGTCGCGCCCGATCAACCCACTACAAGACCGAGCCATTATGCTGGCAGCCCTGCGTGCCGTTGATCTGGTTGTACCTTTTGCAGAAGATACACCGTTAAACCTGATCACTACTCTGATGCCTGATATTCTGGTCAAAGGCGGTGATTATCAACCTGATGATATTGTCGGCGCAACAGAAGTCCGCAAGAACGGCGGTGAAGTGATTGTCATGCCCTTTATTGATGGCCATTCCAGCACCGGTCTTATTCAACGTATTCTGGCAACCGGGCTATCATAAGCCCAAGGAGAATCGCTCATGAAAATACCGGCAATTATTCTGTTACTACTCATACCAATAGCAAGTTTTGCACAGGATCATCAAGGTATGAATGAAAAAGATATGCAGAAAATGGAATCTTGCATGCAAAACATTGACCAGACAAAATTGAAAGCACTTGAGCAACGATCATCCCGATCTGAAGCTGAGGTGAAATCTTTGTGCGCCAGTGGAAAGCGTGAGGAAGCACAGGCCAAGGCCATTTCATTCGGAAAGGAAATAGCGCGTGACCCCGTCATGCAAGCGATGAAAAAATGTGGTGAAATGATGAAAGGAATGATGTCAACGATGCCATTGATGAACCAACACAGAGCTCGTTCCGATCATCATGTTTGCGATTAGGTGAAGCATTTAAATGGTTCGACAATTCAACAAAAACATTGACGAACAAAAAGTAGCCGCTGAGTTCGCGATTCGTCGAGCAAAGATAAACCGGTTAGCTGTTATTGTAGGAGTAATTGTCGGTGCCGCCATTATTCTTCTGTACCAAGGCCTTGCATCAAATGCGATAACTATGATTCTGCTTGTAGTAGTTTTCATATCGGCAGCATATGTGAATATGAAAGTATGGCGCTGCCCTTTATGTAACGGACATCTGGGTAAATTATATTTAGGACTGAAAGAGCCAAAATACTGTCCCAATTGTGGAATCAAATTCATTGAAGAAAGGCCGATGATAGCACCTGACGAATGATGGGATTCAATCAGGAGAGCAGAGCGACCCACAATCAGGCCTGAACCTAAAACAATTACCCGATATGCTCCGGAAGCAGGGAATCAACAAATTCCTCGCCATTGAACGGCATTAAATCTTCCAGTGTTTCACCCACACCGATATATCGAATTGGCAGGCCGAACTTGTGTGATAATTGCAGTACGATACCGCCTTTTCCGGAACCATCGAGCTTGGTCACTATCAGGCCGGAGGTACCGGCTACTTCACGAAATTTCTCAACCTGAACGACAGCATTCTGACCAGTCCCGCCATCAACTACCTGCCATACCTCATGCGGAGCTTCGGGATATGCCTTGGTAATTACCCGGCGCACTTTGGCCAGTTCATCCATCAAACCGCGGTCGGTCTGCACGCGGCCGGCAGTATCGACAATGACCACATCATAATTTCTGGCTATGCCCCGCTGTACCGTATCAAAAGCAACAGCAGCCGGATCGGCCCCTTCATGCTGTCGCACCAGATCGGCACCGGCGCGCTCTACCCAAACAGCCAACTGCTCGACTGCAGCTGCACGAAATGTATCACCAGCACCCACCAGCACCGATTTACCCTGCTGGCGAAACATCGTGGCAAGTTTACCGATGGTCGTGGTTTTACCGGTACCGTTGACGCCTACCACCAGCAAGACAAACGGGCCGGATGTGGATTCATTCACCGAACCTGTTTCCGGAATCATATCGAGCATGGATTTTTTTAATGCCTCAATCGAACTGCCGCGATATTTTCGGGCTTTCTGTACCAGTGAGCCGGATAGCTCGCCACCGCAATCGGCCATAATCAGGCCGTCCTCAATATCAATCCAGTCTTCTTCGGACAAGGCATCCACTGCCCCGCCCGGCACCATCTGCGCCAATGTATCCCGGCTGCGCGATAAACCATTTTTCAGCCTTGCAAAAAATGACACCAACAACTCTCTCCTGTCAGGGTATATTCACATGAATGGACAAAACGATTATCAAAACCAGTTTGCCATGATCCGATGCATTTATCCTGCGCGTCTGACAATACTGTGACTTTATACATTTTATGTGAACAGGCCCTGATTACATGTTCCGCCCTACTCTATCGCTAAATATCATATTTTGGCAGGTGTATGGTGATCCTTCATGCCATGCATACGTAATAAATGGAGGATCAGCTTGTGGTATTCTCCCAAACCTTCTATTCCGGCCAGCCCGGCTTCAGCCTGATTCAGTAATTCCCGGGCATGCTTTTGCATCACCGCCCCCAGTTCCCCGGCCGACTCAGCCTGTAACAACATATTATGTCCGGAAGCTGCCATCGCCAGCAATTCATTGGCCTTTCGCAGTTGTACAGCATGACTGTCGTCAGCACTCAACCCCATCATCAAGTCAAGCAGATCAAATGCCGTATCGCCCAAATCATGAATCTGGTGCATCGAGGCAGACATATCTCCCCCCCCCTTATGCATCATGGTCATTTCCGGGCCGGACATAGCCCGCCGCAACAAACCTGTGGCATCGACCAGTAAATTCTGTCCCTGATCATTACCATCCAGTTTCATGTTTGCACCATATGCAGCCATCACCAGTGCCTGTCCCAACAGCATTTGCAATGGCTGCATCTGTTTGTCTTGCGTATGATCGAGTTTCATCTGACCGATATGGTTTATCGCGCCTTCATTCTGTGCCGGTTTTTGGCTGCTATCGCAGCCCGCCAGTGTAAGCAGACACAACAAGGTGATCGTAAACTGTTTGTTCATTTGCGCTCCTTTTTGTTGCCGTATCTGTCACTCCCGAGCAGTGACTCAAGCATGCGTTGCGCTGCAGCTGACGTCCAGTCCCGCTCACCAATAATGCGGCCGATAATTTTACCATCCTGACCAATCAGATAGGTGGTCGGCAACCCCCTGACAGCATAACGATTTCGAACCGTACTATCCGGATCCAGAAGTGTCTGGGTTTGCGGACTCACTTTATCGATAAATGTCTGCACCGAGCCGCTGTCTCCACGATTCACATTAACATATATTATACGCACCAGTCCTGCATCCAGCCTCTGTTCCATGCTATATAATAATGGTATCTCATGGCGACATGGTACGCACCATGTCGCCCAGAAGTGCAACAATACCAATTTGCCTCGATAATCCGTCAGAGAAAGCTGACCACCGCCCAGTTTCTGCAAAGAAAACTCCGGTGCCGGTTTTCTCTGCTTTGGTAACTGCACCCCAAAATCCAGCATCATCTGTTCTGCGGTGACCGGTGCAGCCGGGGCTTTTAAAGCCCCGGCCGATACCAGCAGACTAACCATCAACAGCAGCCTAACGCGCATGGTGTTTCAAATAAGCGGCAATCTGCTGCCATTCTTCTGCAGGTATAGAAATGCCCCGCTCATCCATGCGTTGCTTCATCACATGCAGCATGGATCGCCAATGTGGCCAGTCCAGCCGCTTGGGGTGCGGCAGGCTATGGCAAACACTGCAGTGCTGTGCAAACAGTTGCGCCGATACTGAACCTGCATCCGGAATTTCCGTCGCCCATACCGGAGCTGCGAACATCAGGGTTAAAACAGTGATTATCATTTTCATCATCTCCTCCTAAAACCCGAGCGCGGCATCTGCCGGTGAATGCGGATGTGTCAGTGAACGAACACTCTTGCTGGTCGGAATTTCCATATACCAGGTCAACATGACGCCGAACTGATCTTTCAATTGCACGCCGTTCAGACGCTGATAAACCGGCAGTTTGACGACCAGATCGATAATATGCAGTGGCGCAGGTTGCCATTGCAAACCCAGTGAAATGGATGTTTTGACACCTCCGTAGTTGTTCGGATTCCATAACGGCGTCATGAAAGGACTGGCTGCATTGCCATGCACTGCGTGGCCGGAAAAACCGCTCGCTGCCTCATCGGCCTGACCGCGAATATGCCCCTTCCATTCAAAGTTCGCCTGCACCTGCCAGAGGAAATTATAGCTGACCTGATTCATCACATAGGCATCCAACTTCATGGTATCACCCAATCGGTAATTGCGACTATTATCATACCAGCGCCCGGTATATACGCCATTCAACCCCCACCACCATGGCGAGGATGAGCCCTGATAAAGCAGACCAAGCATCGGATCCACCGTACCTGAACCAAGCTGCATGCCGTAGGGTAATAACTCTGTCTGCCGCACAGCCAGTGGGTGCTCGGTATTTCGCTTGCTGATCGACCCACTGGGCAGACTGGCTCCGACAAACAACGATGCCTCACTGGTTGGAATCAGCGGGTCATCGGAATAAATCCTGTATTTGGTCATCAGCATGGTATCGGCCATGCCATTTGACTTCATGGTGTATCCTGATCGTTTCGTCATCATAGCCATGGTGGAATTGAATAGCATATCCATACGATTATCCTGATACATGGGCATAATACCGGCGAAAAAGTCATCGCTGAATGAATAGCCCATAGCCAGATTAAGCATACTCATGTCCATGTTTTTCTGCACGGCCATGAATTTACCGGTCGGTTTACCTCCCATGACAGGCATACCGAGCAGACTGTTGCCATCCACATTGGAGCCCCCGCTGCGCAAACCCTGCATGCGCATATACATCGGTTGAATTTTGAACCGGAATTCATGTGTTTCGGGAATACCTCCGCCAAGAATACTCATCGGCATGTTGCCCCCGCATTTGGCACAGCACAGACCAATATAGGCATGCGCATTGGCTGGCATTAGCAGCGTGACGGCCACAGCCAGCATCGTCAAAGATGATAGTTTTTTTCTCATTGAACCCTCCATTTATTTTTTCCTGCATGCCTCAGAGCACACGCAAATACCCCGGGCTTAAAGCCGGGGAATAGTGTTAATATGGAAAAATCAGATGGTTCGGGGTGGTGGTGGAGAAAAAGGCAGCAGCCACGAGGTTAATGCGGGCATGATATCGATGATACCAAAGCTTGAGAAAGACACACTTGATGCGGCCCCCATGGACAGCATATGCGGTGCCAGTTGATGTGGCATACCATCCAGATGGTTGTCAACCCGACAACCGCATTCGATATAGCAATCCTGCCAGTCAATGATGGGAGTCACAGTCTCGGTCTGCATACGCTCGACAGCAGCACCCGTTTCCTGCATATCACCGGGCATTTCACAGGCTACAGCTGAAACCGCAGGCACAGTGCTGACAAGCAACAGTGAAACGGCCATGATGGCGGCTGTGAATTTTCGCATAACATGCATAATGGACGCACTATTAAACAGGCCCATGTTTTATGCAAGATATTTGCACATACAACGACCAAGA
>WFUI01000276.1 GCA_015485035.1 Mariprofundus sp. | reverse complement strand
ATGTCCTGACACGACCGGATGAGATTATTCAATTACTGGACATGCCCGAGCTTAAAAAAGCAGCCTGAGTCAATTCATCATTAACAGGCTACCGGACTGGATAGTCCTTGCGCCACTGACAGAGGCTGCAAATAAATATAAAGTACTTCCTCTAAAAAACAGCCCGCTTGTTAAGAAAATGCTACTGTATTTGATTTAGATTCGCAGCATAGCCGTCTAATCCATCTACCCTGATGAATGATGGCAGGCTACCCATAAAGCACTGAATGAATCAGCCTTCCTTAATTAATGTGAAGAGGCGTGGTTTATATTCTTATCCGTATCGGATGCTGTCTGTTTGAGTTTAACGACAACGCCTCCCGGCATTAAAGCGATGGTTTCATATTTATGACTCAAAGCCGCCATGTTACGTGCCAGATCACGCCTGTTTTTCTGTTGCGGATCAAATGCCAAATGGGTGACCCCCTTGATTTTAGCCTCAAAGTCCTGGATATCTGTACTGGTTGGCGGTAGCGGCAACACATCACGACGCGTAACCAGCAGGGTTCTGGCCGGCCACTGACTGGCGGCAATAAATTGATCCACAGGCGCAGCTTCTGCTTCTTTCTGCAGTACTGCGATGACCTGATCCGTATCACTCTTTAATTCCATCTGACGCGTGGCATAACTGTTTTTTGCAGCTGAAGTAGCCATTACGACAATGATCATGACAACGATCAGTACCAGTCCCCTTTGTCCGCTGATACCGCGCCAGCCAATACGTTCATTGAGTTTGATCAACAGCGGGATACCCAGGTACAGGGTCGTTGCCCAGTAAATCATTACCCATGCATGGTCTGCATGGAGTGCACCTATAGCGCTGGCGAGGATCAGCATCAATGATATGGGATCTATATCCAGCTTTCTGATCAGCAGTGTTGCAATAATGGCGACAAGCCCCAGGTCGGCTACGATCAAACCCATTCCCCATCCGTTAGCGGCATGCAGCAGTGGAGAACCAATCAGCGCATCGGCCAGCACAGATAATGGATTGGCCGCTGAGGCATCCATACCGTACCAACCCCAGCGTAATAATAACATAATTGCCGAAGTAATGATCAAAGATACAATCATACGCTGGGCCTTTTTTCGCTCACCGGCTTCACGTAACCAGCGCCATATTAATGCCAGCGGTAAAGCCAGCCCCATCGGATGCAGGCTGACAGCAAATGCGCAGATCAATATCTGCAGAAATAACCAACTGGGAGCCGTTCGTTCACTGGCATGCGTCAAGTCATCAAAAATAGCAGCGACTGCGAACGCCCACAGCAGATATACACCCGCGCCAATAGCATCCGTCTGCATCAGTGATATCGGTGCAATCAACAACAGGGACGTAGAAATCATGGATGCTTCACTACCATGACGGGATTCACTCCAGTTATATAGCAGCAGCGCAGTGCCAAAGAGAAAGAACATCGTATAAACCTTGGCTGCAATGAGGCTTCCCACCCAGTGCATATCGAGCGGGATAAACAGAATAGCACGCAGATCAGGCACCCCGAAAAATGCGACAGGGCTGGCAATTTGGTGAACAATGGACCAGTTCAGCAGCAAATCGAGTGCCGCACCCTCTTCAATACCATAATTATCGAAACGGAACAGGGCTATAAACACCCAGGCCAATAGACAGAGTCCTGCCAAACCAAGGTGGCGCGGTGCCAGGTTGTTGCGAATTGTAGAAAGCATGAAGGAAATCCTGTCGTATAAATTTGAAAGCAGGCGATTGTAACTATGCTGTCATGAGGTGCAACTGCACATGCCCGCAACAGGATTCAATCATGCCCGCAAATACACCGATCGTTCGCCTTTCAACAACAGAAATATCGCGGTTGAATTCAGGAATAATAATGTGGGCTAGTTCATATGAAAGAATGATTCGATATTATCAACCAGCCCCAGCTCTTTCCTCGACAATGTAACAAGTTTCCCCGGAAATGATTCTTCCAGCATGGATTGAATGGTAGGGTCAACTTTCTTTACAAGTGTTCTTCCACCTTGTTCATTCAATAGATATTTAATTCTTTCCCATGTCTCATTGAGCTCAGTCTTTCTAACCCGAAGCAAGGCTTCGTGATGTGCTGATTTTGATGGGGATTTATTCAACCATAATAACTCCCGACCAAGATAAGCCATCCATGCAATATCCTTTTGATAGGCATAATCAAATTGGGTAGCGATAATGAGTTGCCCCGAGAATTGATTGATTGCGTTCGACAGGGCCGGATAATCATTCATCTCGTCCATTTTCAGTGAAATTACATCAAACCATGAGTTGAGCATGGCAACTTTTCTATCCTGAATATTATTTTTAGTTGGCAGGTTATTAAGTTCTTCCATAGAGATACTTAATGTATGATATAATGAATGCAGCTTGGGCACGTTTTTGCTATCAACGGCATCAAGCATATCCTCAACCGGTGATTCCATGGCTGTCAACGTGTGCATGAATTGCATATTGGGCATGGGCCTGGAATATGCTGAAATGATGGCAACCCCTGTGACCAGAATTGATATAAAAACTATTTTTTTACTGGCATTCATTATAATGACTCCTTTGCCCATTTGCTGTGTAACAGTTCTTTTTTCAGTGCATCTCCGACCGGATGCCTGCCCAGCCAGATAGCAAGTAGCGCCTGTTGAAAGTCAGCGCCGTGAATAATTCCTTGCATATGGCCATCAATCTTAATCCGGGTATCCCCATTGGACAGGAAATCAAAAACGAATACCTCTCCTTTGCGAATATCACCAAACAGGTCACTGAATGTTTGCAACCGAGCTTCCAGTACATGCATTGCTTTCGCTGTCTGGTTACGTTCAAAGCCTTTTCGCCAGCCTCTGGCTAACAGATCGTGCCCTGCACCGCCGTGTAAAAACTGCAGACGTAATTGTACCGGCCGGGATGTTTGAAGAATCGAATCAGCATGATCCGATGAGTGAACGAGGTAGAGTGATATCAGATAGATATGCATCAGGAATATGGAGCGAAACCCTGCACCATTCAAGACAAGCGACTGGCCTTCTACCATGGCACCAGCAGGAATGCTGAAGCCCTCTACTCCAACGTTTTTTGCCATCGCCAGTGCAGGCATATAAAGCATTCCGCACAGACAAAGCATTCCTGTGCGGCGCACAAAATGACTATGGAACTTGTTCAAGTTTAGCTACAACGGCCAACAGTGCATTTGCGGTTGCAATGGCTGCATCGGAACTTTGATCAGCATGCAGAACGTGCATAAGCTTATCGACCTGTTCTACCAGGGGTTTATTGCGAAAGTCCTTTTCTATGAGTGATGTGCGAACACGTGACCATGTCTCAGAAAGATCGGCGATCCTGGCATCCAGCAGTTGCGCATTCATTGCTGCCCCCTCCTTGTTCAACAAAATCAATTCACGAACAAGATAACCCATCCAGGCCGTATCCCGTTGCCGTAGCGTGGGATAATGGAGAAAACGAATCATGGAAGCACTTAACTGATTCGCAGCTATTGCTGCCCCAATCCATGCATGTTGTTTCATATCGACTGCAATGACGCGCATCCACGAGTAAGCCATAAGCAGCTCTCGCGAATTTCGCTCATTAAAAGGCGCTTTTGTTAATACCAGATGCAATTGGTTCATGCTCTCCTGAATGTTTTTATAAAGCTTTTGAGAACCAGTCACATCCTGTGACAATGCAGTATCAACCATGTCTTCTGCATAACCTTCAATCGTTGATAGTTGTGCACTTACTTCTATAGGGGGTTCACTCGCCACCACGAAAGAAACAGGCATTAAAAATACGCAACCAAGAATTAGCGGGATACAACGCTGTAACAGAGTCATCAACTCCTCCTGAACCACTGCAAGAGAAAACATTATCATTGTAACATTGCCGGAAGTTTTCAGTAACATGAGAAAATGATCATCTTACTGTTTTCACGGCGGTAGTTACAGGGAGAATGTGGCCAATACCGGAGCTGGTCACATCAATGATGCGCCATCCATCTCCGGTTCGCAGTGGATGAATGCAGTCTGTCTGTTGTCATCCTCTGCCAGAAAAACACGGGCAGGCTGATGCTATGAAATCTTCTGCATGCCACCCATATACGGTTGCAGGGCGTCTGGTATAGTAACCGAACCATTCGGCTGCCAGTAGTTTTCCAGCACTGCAACCAGCGTACGACCAATAGCCAGACCGGAACCGTTCAGGGTTGCAACCGGTTGCGGTTTGCCCCCCTCTTCACGATAACGGATACCGGCTCGGCGCCCCTGAAACTGACCAAAGGAGGAACAGGATGAAATTTCACGATAGCAATTCTGACTCGGCAGCCATACTTCCAGATCATAGGTTTTTTGTGAGGAGAAACCGATATCCGCACTGCAT
>WFUI01000275.1 GCA_015485035.1 Mariprofundus sp. | reverse complement strand
TGCTGGATTTGCAGTCATGGCAATCTGAAATCCGGCAATCGCAACTGTTGATGGAGCACACGCTGGAAACAGGGGAAGTATCCCCGATCCTGGAACAGATCCCGTACAGCCATCGATTGCAAACACATTTTCCGCTGGTGGCCTCATCGTTTGAAGAACATGATGAACAGGGAATTGAGAAAATCTATTTTGATTCGGAAGTCGATATTGCAGGAGAGCGTACCTGTGTGGCCGAAGAACTCTGGTGTAAGGCTTCATGGTTATCCTTTATCGAAGCGGACGCATCGCTGCGTTTCCGGTTCTCTTTCGGAATGGAAGGCATGGAAGATGTGGCTGCCGATCCCGAGCGACAGCGCTGGGCCGGGCGTTTATGTGATGCCATGTTCCCCGAATCGGCAGCAATTACCGGCAATGATACGATAAACCAGCTGCTCGGGCCGATTCTCGGCGGTGCACCTGCCTTTGTTGAACGTATTGTCTATTTCAATGCGCCCAATGGTGGTGCCCAGATGCATCACGATGTCGAGCGTGGTCATGATGGCGTGGTGTATGGGCAAATCACCGGTAGCACCTTCTGGATAGCCTTATGCAAACAGACATTGATGGATGAACTGATCGATTTTATCGGGAATGATAAGCATACCCATGAGCTCGAACGTTTATTGCCGGAGGATAAAGCCCGCGCGGCATTGCACCGGCTGGTAACGAATCGGCAGGCATTGTCGGATTATATGGATGAATTTGATCATGAACTGGTTGAAGCGGTGATGGATCGCTCGCCATTGTTCACCCGCCAACTGATCGGACACGGCTATGGATTTATTGTTCATGCCGGGGATGTGTTGCTGATGCCGCAACGTAATCTGGATGTCTGCGTATGGCATTCGGTGATCACGCTTGGTGATGAGCCGGGTGAGGCACTGTCGTTTGCCGTACGTAAAGAGGCGTAATCCTATCAGGCCAAAATTCATCAGATCCAATCCCGCTAAACCACTGTGGATGATCGCCGGACTGCTGGCGTCTAATATGTTACTGATGTCAGCATCAAGTGAGGAGATTCCGATGGTCAAAACAGCGCCGAAATACACTAATGCCCTGATCCATGAGTCCAGCCCTTATTTGCAGCAACATGCACATAATCCGGTCAACTGGCTGCCATGGGGAGAAGATGCTTTCGCTTTGGCGCGTATGCAGAATAAACCTGTGTTTCTTTCCATCGGTTATTCGACCTGCCACTGGTGCCATGTCATGGAGCATGAATCATTCGAGGATCCGGAAGTGGCAGAGGTACTCAATCGGTATTTTATTGCGATCAAGGTGGATCGGGAAGAGCGGCCGGATATTGATGCGGTGTATATGCATGCCGCTCAGATGATCAATGGCTCCGGCGGCTGGCCGCTGAATCTGCTGCTGACACCGGACAAAAAACCGTTTTACGCCGCTACCTATCTACCCAAAGACAACCGCTTCGGTCGCATCGGCCTGATTGAACTGGCCAGACGGATCGGTGAAATGTGGCAGCATGATCGGGGGCGTATTGAAGATTCAGCCGAATCGATCGGTTCAGCATTAACGCGCAGTATCGATATGGCCGCACCTGGTGAGCTGGATACAGCCCTGATTGACAGGGCGTATACGGATACAGCCAAAGCTTTTGATGTCAGTCATGGCGGATTCGGTGGTGCGCCGAAGTTTCCGACCGCTCAACGGTTGCTGTTTATGCTGCGCTACGGGGAGCTGAAACATAAACCCGAAGCATTGGCGATGGTGGAGAAAACACTGATCGCTATGCAGCGCGGTGGTATTCATGATCAACTGGGTGGAGGTTTTCACCGTTATTCCACCGATGCCCGCTGGCTGGTGCCGCATTTTGAGAAAATGCTCTATGACCAGGCCATGCTGATGATGGCCTATAGCGAAGGCTGGCTGGCCACCGGGAATCAGAGTTTTGCAGCGACAGTGCGCGACATTGCCGAATACCTGTTGCGTGAGATGCGTGATCAGGGTGGTGCATTCTACTCGGCCGAGGATGCTGATTCGGAAGGTGAAGAAGGAAAGTTTTATGTCTGGTCTGCTGAAGAAATTCGTGCGGTGCTTGGTAAACGTGCTGAGGATTTTATGACTGCTTATGGCGTGGAAAAAACGGGCAACTTTTCCGATGAAGCGACGCACCGGAAAACCGGCGCCAATATCCTGTACCAACCCGGTGCGATAGATATGGATGCTTTTGCGGGCGACAGGGAAAAACTGCTGGCTGTTCGCGATCAGCGAATTCGCCCGTTTCGTGATGACAAGGTATTAACGGACTGGAATGGCATGACCATCGCAGCCCTGGCTTTTGCCGGGAAATCACTGGATGAACCCCGTTATATACAGGCTGCGGCTAAAGCAGCTGATTTTATTCTGACTCACCTGCGTGACGATCAAGGTGAACTGTTGCATCGCTGGCGCGCCGGGAAATCAGCAATTGCAGGCCAGCTGGAGGATTATACCTCGATGGTATGGGGGCTGACCGAACTGTATGAAGCAAGCTTTGAACCCCGCTGGCTGGCTGAAGCACTGAAATTGAACACGATTATGTTGAGCCGATTCA
>WFUI01000274.1 GCA_015485035.1 Mariprofundus sp. | reverse complement strand
TTACCGCATTGCCAATGATATTAAGCAGAATCTGTTTAAGGTGTTTAGGGTCTCCTGTCAGAGCAAACGGCACCTCGGGGTCAATATGGAGATTAACCGCGATACCTTTTTCAATGGCATGAGCTTCAAACATTGCGATCAGGCTTTGCAATAACTGGTGCAGATCAAAAGGCTCTTTGACCAGTTCAAACTTTCCTGCTTCAATTTTTGCCATATCAAGAATTCGCTCGATCAGGCTAAGAAGATGATAAGCCGATTCTTTAACGACAATGGAAAAATGACTCTGCTCTTTAGTCAGCCGAGTGCTTAATAACAGGTCATTCATGCCGATAATCCCATTGAGGGGAGTGCGCAGTTCGTGGCTCATATTGGCAATAAACTGGGATTTGACACTATTGGCTGTTTCGGCCGCATCAATAGCATGATGTAGTTGTTTGATAAGGCTAACCATGTAGAGAGGTACGATGATTAATGTCAGAATGATGGCCAGACTAAACCAGCTATGAGTCTCCCAGAAAGGGTTCATGCTTGCGGCAATTATGAAACCGGAGCAGGCCAGAAGCATAGATAAGAGCAGGTTTCTGGCACCATATCTAAACCCATTACCAGTGATAACCCATAAATAGACGGCCAGTAGTGGCGCGGCTGTTTCACCGGCGAGATAGAATCCTGCCGAAATCGCAGACATATCGCCTACTGCTCCTATTACCCTTCGAACAGGGTGTTTATGTGGCGCAACAAATATCCACGCGAGTAGTAAGAGGGCCATAACCAAATAGCTTGCACACACAATGTAAGCCGTGACATGTCCATGATAATAAAACCACGTGAAAACAAGAAATATGAGAATGATACGAATGATAGCCTGTTCATACTCGCTATCTTCCCTGCCCCGGAGGCGGTCTTTCGCCCATTTCAACACGGATAACATCAGACTCTAATCCGAGGAGGAATGTGCAGGCATGCTATCACCTGGCAAACCAGACCTTGAATTGAAGGCAATGAATAATGGAAACGCTGCGGACATCATGACAGGGGAGAGCATAACAGATTTAAATCGAAGGCCCTAGCTGTGCAGGCGTTACTACCCCTGCCGATATATGTAGTTTGAGTGCAGAGTTATTGAGGCTTGCCGTTATCTCAGTTGTCTACATCTACCTGCACAATGTCGTCTTTCACGCGAACAGGAAAGGTTTCAATATCTTCATAAGCAGGCGGAGTCAGGGCGCGGCCATCGCGGATGCAGAAACGGGCGCCATGACGCGGGCAGATAATCTGGTCGCCGTCACATTCGCCGCTGGCCAGTTCGCCGCCGTCGTGGGTGCATACATCCTCAATGGCGTAAAAATCGCCGTCGAGGTTGAATACGGCAATTTCGCAGTACGGGGTATTCATGATTTTGCGGCTGCCCGGTGTTAATTCCTTCACCGGTGCAACATCAATCCATTCAGCCATGTGCATCTCCCATCAAAACATACCCAGCTGCAAACGCGCCTCATCGCTCATCATGGAGCGATCCCAGACAGGATCAAAAACCAGTTGCACTTCTACGTCGTTCACGTTCTCGACCGAAAGTGTTTTGGCGCGCACATCATCGACAATAAACGGTCCCATGCCGCATCCGGGTGCGGTCAGGGTCATGACAATATCGACATGATGCTTGCCCTCATCGGTCTCGACGACATGCACATCATAGACCAGTCCCAGATCGACGATATTGACCGGAATTTCGGGATCATAACAGGTTTTCAACACATCCCAGATGGCCTGCTCATCAACGGGTCCGGTGGTGGCCGTTGTTTGCTCGACGACTGTTTCTTCAACGTCTTCGCTGCTGTCACCGAGACCCAGTGCATCGGCATCCTTGCCTTCAATACGGGCGAGATTGCCGGATACGCTGACCGTATACGTGCCTCCCAGTTCCTGGGTAATCAGCACCATCGCCCCGGCCGGAATAGTCACCGGCGTGCCGAGCGGGATTAGAATCGCATCGACATCGCGGGTCGTGGTAATGGTATCGCCAGTACTGTTCATTCTGTTTTCGCCACCTGATGAGAATCTTCAACCGCGGATTTCAACGTATGCCAGCACAAGACAGCACATTTGATACGGCTGGGAAATTCACGCACACCGGCCAGTACAGCCAGTTTTCCCAGTTGTTCTTCATCCGGGTGTTCTTCCAGATCTGATGTGACCATATGCTGAAATGTGTCAAATTTTTGCTGGAAGCCTGACAAAGGTGTACCTTTGACAGCTTCGGTCATTAGCGATGCCGAAGCAACCGAAATCGCACAGCCTTCGCCTTCAAACGAGACATCTTCGATAATTCCGCCGTCGTTGACATCCAGGTAGACATGCAGCTTGTCACCGCAGAGCGGGTTATAGCCGTCCGCCTCGTGGTTGTAATGCTCCAGCTTGCCGAAATTGCGCGGTGCTTTGTTGTGATCCACAATGACCTGCAAATACAAATCTCTTAAATCAAACATTCCTAAAACCTTTTTTACCATGCAGGCACAAAGACACAGAGTAAAAAAACAACCTTTCTTTGTCGGCCCTTTGCATCCTTATATTTTCGTGATTCATGCTTTTCATGCGAAAATGGCCTGCGCTTTTTTCAGTGCTGAAAACAGCGTATCCACTTCGGCTTCAGTATTGTAAATCGAAAATGAAGCGCGCGCTGTGGCGGGCACATTGAAAAACTGCATGACCGGCATAGCACAGTGATGACCGGCACGAATAGCCACACCTTCGCGATCCACAATGGTACCCAGATCATGCGGATGCACGCTATCAAGCACAAAGGAAAGCACGCAGGCCTTTTCTTTTGCCGTGCCAATCTGACGCAGGCCGTCAAAGGCTTCCGCTTTGGCCGTGGCATAGGCCAGCAGCTCTTTTTCGCGTTTTCCGATAGCATCGAAACCGATACTCTGAATATACTCAATGGCCTTGCCGAAACCGATAACACCGGCGATATGCGGTGTACCGGCCTCGAATTTATAGGGCAGATTATTGTATTCGGTTTTCTCAAACGTAACCATACTGATCATATCGCCGCCGCCCTGATAAGGGGGCATGGTTTCGAGAATGGTTTCCCTGCCGATCAGCACACCGACACCGGTCGGGCCATACATTTTATGCGCACTGGTTACATAGAAATCGGCATCCAGTTCCTGCACGTCAACCGCCAGGTGGGCTGCTGCCTGCGCGCCATCGACCAGTACGACTGCACCTGTGGCATGGGCTTTTTCAATCATGTATTCAACAGGGTTAATCGTGCCCAGAGCATTGGACATGTGTACCACACCGACCAGCTTGGTACGCTCGGAAAGCAGGGTATCGAATGCATCCATGATGAGTTCGCCATGATCATTGATCGGCACCACTTTCAAGGTCGCCCCGACACGATCGCACAGCATTTGCCATGGTACGATATTGGAGTGATGCTCCATATGTGTGATCAGCACCTCATCTCCGGCTTTGATATGAACACCGCCCCAGGAAGATGCAATCAGGTTGATCGCTTCGGTGGTGCCGCGCGTGAAGATGACTTCGCGCTCACTGCGGGCATTGAAGAAAGAGGCAACTGTTTTGCGTGCAGCTTCATAATCCGCCGTGGCACGTTCGGAAAGCGCATGCACACCGCGATGCACATTGGCATTATCATGTTCGTAATAGCGGCTGACCGTATCAATCACGCACTGTGGTTTCTGCGTTGTGGCGGCGTTATCCAGATAAGCCAGGGGCTTACCATAAATTTCCTGATTCAGGATCGGGAAATCGCCCCGGATTTTTTCAATATCAAACATCACATCACCTTTTTATCTATCACGAAAGATACGACGGTCGCAAAGGTGCTCATAAGCGGTTCTTCGTATATTTCGTGGTGAAAGCTTGTTCATTCCAGCAGACCTTCCAAATCGCTCATATTCGGTAATTTGGCAAAGGCTTTATGTTCAATGAAACGGCGTATTGTCGGGATATTCATAGCCACCAGAATCTCGTCGGCAAAGGCGAAGGTGAGTAACTGGCGTGCTTCCTGTTCGGATAAACCACGCGATTTCAGATAAAACAATTGGGTTTCATCCAGCTGACCAACCGTGACACCATGGGCGCATTTTACATCGTCATTATAAATTTCCAGTTCCGGCTTGGTATCGATTTCAGCATTTTTTGATAACAACAGATTGGCATTGGATTGGGCCGAATCGGTTTTCACGGCACCTTCGGCCACCACAATTTTACCGTTGAATACGGCATGTGATCGTCCATCAAGTACCGTACGGTATTTTTCACGGCTGACACAGTGCGGCGCATTGTGATCAATGCGGGTATGGTGATCCATATGCTGGCGACCGGATGCAACAAACAGACCGTTCAGTTCACACGATGCGCCAGTTTCGGCAAGGTTCACGACAATATCAGCCCGCGACAGACTGCCGCCCAATTCCACGGCATGCAGGATATAACGGCTGTCACGGGACTGTTTCACCTCGGTGCGACCGATATGGAACTGTTTCGCACCTTCCAGCTGTAAGCGGTAATGGGTCAATGAGGCGTTGCCTTGCAAGCGGATATAGGTGGCGAT
>WFUI01000273.1 GCA_015485035.1 Mariprofundus sp. | reverse complement strand
TTTCATTACTTCGCCGCCGAAATGCAGCTGTTCGCCGCGCCCGTTGAGTATCGTGCAGCCAAGCATGAAATCCCTGCATGAACCGGCATAGGGGCGGCGCGGCCCGGAAAAATTACAGGCCACGGTGCCGCCGATGGTGGCGGATGCCGCAAAATAAGGTGGATCGAACGGCAGACGCTGGCCGTGTTCATCGAGAGCTTCGGCAATCTCGGCCAGTGGCGAGCCGGCGCGCGCAGTGATGACCAGTTCGCTGGGCATATAGGAGATGATACCGCGATGACCGGCGACGGCGAGCGGCTCCCCGACCACTTCACGGCCATACCATGATTTGCTGTTGCCTCCGATAATATTCAGCGCTGTTCGGCTGTGAAAGGCATCCTGAACCTGCTGCTGCAGTTCTGCTGTGAGATCCATCAGAAGCGCTCCAGTTCCGGATGCGGCAACTGGCCGTTGTGCACGTGCATGCGGCCCAGTTCAGCGCAGCGGTGCAAGGTTGGTACGGCCTTGCCGGGGTTGAGCAGACCCGTTTCATCAAAAGCTTTTTTGACAGCAAAAAACTGCTGCAATTCGGCTGCACCGAACTGTACGCACATCGCATCCAGTTTTTCCACGCCGACACCGTGCTCGCCGGTGATCGTACCGCCAACGTGTACACACAGCTCCAGAATTTTTTTTCCGAAGGCCTCTGTCTTTTCCAGTTCACCCGGTTTGTTGGCATCGTAGAGGATCAGTGGATGCATATTACCGTCGCCGGCATGGAATACATTGGCCACGGGTAGCCCGAATTCGGTTGACCATGCGGCGATCTGTTTCAGCACTTCGGCTAGGCGGGCTTTGGGGATGGTGCCATCCATGCAGTAATAATCGGGGGCCAGCCGGCCGACAGCCGGAAACGCGGCCTTGCGCCCGGCCCAGAATTGCAGCCGTTCGGCTTCATGTTGTGATTGGCGTGTTTGCACCGCACCGGCCTGTTTCAGTACGGTCTCCACCTTGTCAATATAATCGGCCACGCTGTTTGCCGTGCCATCGACCTCGCAGAGCACAATGGCTTCTGCATCAGTGGGGTAGCCGACCTTTGCATAGGCTTCGGCAGCCTGAATGGCCAGACGATCCATCATTTCCAGTCCGGCCGGTACGATACCGGCGGCAATCACATCGCAGACAGCCTGCCCGGCTTTTTCGAGATCATCGAACGCGGCCAGGCAAACCCGGGCGGTTTCCGGTTTTGGCAGCAATTTGACCGTGACTTCGATAATCACGCCGAGCAGACCTTCGGAACCGTGCAGCAGGGCGAGCAGGTCGTAGCCGGCATCATCAAGTGCCTTGCCGCCCAGCTCGATCAGTTCTCCGTCAATAGTCAGGAATTTCAGCCCCAGTACATTATGTACGGTCAGCCCGTATTTCAGACAGTGCACGCCGCCTGAGTTTTCGGCCACATTGCCGCCGATGCTGCAGGCGATCTGCGATGAAGGGTCGGGTGCGTAATAGAGTCCGTATGCGGCCACCGCTTCGGAAATGGCCAGATTGCGTACGCCCGGCTGCACAGTGGCGGTTCGATTATCGAGATCGACTTCCAGAATCCGGTTGAATTTCGCCAGTGATAATACGATGGCACCGCGGGTTGGCATGGCGCCGCCGGCCAGACCTGTGCCGGCACCGCGTGCAATCAGCGGTGTATTGTGTTGCTGGCATGTGCGGATCACAGCCTGCGCCTGTTCGAGGCTGTTGGGCAGCACCACGGCCAGTGGCAGCCCTTTGTAGACGCTCAGGCCATCGCATTCATAGGGTTTGAGAGCCTCTTCGGATGTTAGCAGCGCAGACGGTGCCAGGATATTCGCCAGCAATGACAACACGGTTTGTTGCTCCATCTAACCCCCTTGTTTGTATGGTCAGATGGTACATTAGCAGTGTACCGATGTTTGTCGATATGATACGGATTAGGGCTTTTCGGCCACCAGGCCGGCTATCAGGAGCTATTCTTCCAGAAAGGTGGTGTACTCGTCATCGTTGAGCAGTTCAACCTGACCGGCACCAATGCGCACTTTGGCGATCCAGCCGGCACCGTACGAGTCGGTATTGACCAGTTCCGGTTCGCTTTCGAGTTCATTGTTGACCTCGGTGATTTCACCGCCGACCGGTGCATAGACATCGGAGACTGCCTTGACCGATTCAACCACGGCGTAGGCCTCGCCGGCATCGATCGTTCTGCCAATCTCGGGCAGTTCGACAAACACGATATCACCGAGTGCCTCCTGAGCATGATCGGTGATGCCGAAGGTGGCTGTATCACCTTCGATACGCACCCACTCGTGATCCTTGGTATATTTCAAATCAGCAGGAATTGTCATGGTTGTCTCCCTCTATTATCCGCTTATCGCCTCACATTGCTGCGCACAAATGGCAGAGTCGTGCGTTCAGCCGGAATCTGCCGGCCACGAATCTCCACGCTCAGCGCGCCCGAATCCGCATGTTCAGGTTTTACATAGGCCAGTGCAACCCCGCCGGCTATCGGTGAATGCATGCCGGAGGTGATCTCGCCGCTCAGCGCACCATCCGCAAATACCGGATAATGCTCGCGCGGGATACCGCGTCCGGTCAGTTTCAGTGCAATCAGCCGCTTCTGAGGGCCGGCATTCTTGCGCTCAGCTACGGCTGCGCGGCCGATGAAATTGCCCTTGTCGAGTTTGGTGATCCACATCAGCTTCGCCTCTACCGGTGTAACGGCATCGGAAATCTCGTGACCGTAGAGCGCGTAACCCATTTCGGTGCGCAGCATGTCGCGGGCCGCCAGCCCGATCGGCTGTGCACCGTTGGTCAGCAGCAGCTTCCACACATCCACGGCGATGGCATTGGGGATATAAATCTCAAAGCCATCTTCGCCGGTATAACCGGTGCGGGATACAATGGCGGGTGTTCCATTTATATGCACTTGCGCGAATTTATAGTAGCCGATGGGTTCCAGGTTGCTATCCACCAGTGGTTGCAATGCAGTCTGTGCCGCGCTGCCCTGTAACGCCAGCAAGGTTGTGGCATCGGACTCATCGGCTACGCAGACATCGAACGCTGCCGCCTGCTGTTGCAGATGCGCTACATCCTTGTGGCGGTTGGCCGCATTGATGCAGAGATAGTATGCAGTATCGTTGATTTTATAGGTGGTGATATCATCGATAAACGTGCCCGACTCGTTCAGCAGAGCCGAGTAGTGTACCTGGCCCGCAGCCAGTTTCGATACATCATTGGTCGTGACATATTGCAGAAAGGCCAGCGCATCCGGCCCGCTGACGCGTACCTGCCCCATATGGGATATGTCGAACAGCCCCGCACCGCCTTCGCGTACGAAACGATACTCCCTGAGCGCGCCGTTCGCGTACTGCACCGGCATCTCGTAGCCGGCGAACGGGACGATTTTTCCATTCAGCGCCACATGTTCGTCAAACAGCGGGGTTTTGAGTAGTTCGGTCATGATTGCCTTCTTGTCGTCGGTTTTGTGCTTGGCTCAGGCATCACCGACATGGGTTTTGAATGCGTCCACGGTATTAGCCAGCAGCATCGTGATGGTCATCGGGCCTACCCCGCCCGGCACCGGCGTGATCCATGCTGCGCGTTCAGCGGCCGCTTCAAACTCGACATCGCCGGTGAGCGACCCATCTTCCAGCCGGTGGATGCCGACATCGATTACTGTCGCCCCCGGCTTGATCCACTCACCCTTGATCAGCCCCTGCTTGCCAGCGGCAGCAACAACAATATCGGCACGTTCGACATGGGAGCAAAGGTTGCGTGTGAATTTGTGGGCAATGGTTACGGTTGAACCGGCCAGCAATAGTTCAAGTGCCATCGGGCGTCCAACGATATTCGATGCGCCGACAATGATGCACTCCTTACCATGCAGATCCATGCCGGTTTCTTCCAGTAGTTTCATACAACCGTATGGCGTACAGGAACGCAGTGCAGGTTTTCGTGCCGCCAGCCTGCCTACATTATAGGGATGAAAGCCATCAACATCCTTACCCGGGTCAATGGCTTCAATCAGAGAATCTGGGTTGATGTGGTTGGGTATCGGAAGCTGTACCAGAATACCGTCCACTTTCGGGCTGGCATTGAGCTCGGAAATTAAACCAAGCAAATGCTGCTGTGTGGTATCTGCCGGCAAATCATGGGAAAAAGATTCGATGCCCATGTTTGCACAGGCTGATTTTTTGTTGCGCACATAGACTTGTGAAGCGGGATCACTACCCACCAGAATCACCGCCAGCCCGGGCGCCCGGCCGTGTTTCTCCGTTAATTCGGAGACTTCATCTGCCAGTGTCTTGCGCATACGCGCCGCAAGGGCTTTTCCATCCAGTATCGTTGCACTCATAAGACTGCGCATTGTTGCAGCTAGTGACTCTTTCGACAATGCCGGCTGATGATGTTTTCACCGTGAAGCGTGCGAAGGGCTCGCAGGGAAGGCATCACTTATCCTGAGTTGCTTGAAAACGTCGTGTACTTTATGCGCTTCGTGGTGGATAGTTTTTGCTCATGAGAATTGGCATTGATCTGGGCGGCACCAAAACCGAATTGATTGCGCTGGATGAGCAGGGCGCAGAACAGTTGCGTTTTCGGCGACCGACTCCTGCCGGTAATTATGGCGCAACAGTTAGCCTGATAGCAGATATGGTACAGAATGCGGAAGCTGAATTGGGCATGACGGCGAGTATAGGCTTGGGAACCCCGGGTGCAATTTCACGCAAAACCGGGTTGATGAAAAACTGCAATTCCACTTGTCTGAATGATCGGCCATTCAGGAAAGATATCGAGCAAGTATTACAACGGGACGTGCGTTTGAGTAACGATGCCAACTGTTTTGCATTGTCCGAATCTGTTGATGGTGCTGGAACAGGCAGTGCCGTGGTATTTGGTGTGATTCTCGGCACCGGCGTGGGTGGCGGTCTGGTGGTGAATGGGCAGGTGCTGGAGGGCGTCAACCATATTGCCGGAGAATGGGGGCATAACCCGTTGCCGGTATTGGCGCGTTCAGAGCTGCCCGGCCCCGAATGTTATTGTGGCAGAAGCGGTTGCATTGAAACATGGTTATCCGGGCCGGCTATGCAGGCGGAGTATCAACGCCATTATGGTAAAAAGCTGACAGCCTCCGACATTGCATCTGCAGCACAGGCCGGTGATGTTGTTTGTCTGCAAACGCTTGAAATCTATTGCGAACGTCTTGCCAGAGCACTGGCCATGGTGATCAATATCATTGATCCGGATGTGATTGTGCTGGGTGGTGGTTTGGGCAATATTGAAATGCTGTATTCCCGGATACCGTTATTGTGGCACAGGTATATTTTTTCAGATGAAGTTCGCACCAGACTGTTGCGGCCGGTGCATGGTGATTCATCCGGAGTGCGCGGGGCGGCCTGGTTATGGGGGAGAGTATGATTATTGTACATATCGGTCTGATTGTTTCCAATCTGGACAGGGCAGCTCTGTTTTATGAACGTATTCTGGCTCTGCCTCGCATTGCGCGGCCATCACTGGCATTCGATGGCATCTGGTATGGCCTGGAAGGTGGGCAGCAGATTCATCTGATGCGGCTGGATAATCCGTATGGCGATTGTGAAAAGCCGGCGCATGGTGGACGCGACAATCATGTGGCGTTGCAAGTGGATGATTTCGACGTGATTCGACAGAGGCTCGATGCTGCGCGTGTCCATTATACAACCAGCAAATCAGGCCGCACGGCTCTTTTCTGTCGTGATCCGGATGGCAATACGATTGAATTGATAAAGTCATAAATCCTTCACCGTAGCGCGCTATGGTGAAGGATTAAGGGTGCATGGCCTCGATGAAGATACGATCGATATTCTGATGCCACTCATGCTGATAGGCGGCAAGCCAGCGATCGGCCTGAGTCTGGCCCGATTCGACTGCATGAATGACAGGGGCCAGAAATATGCTTTCATCTTCACCTGTTTCATTGATTTCATGCAGGCGGATCAGACCGGAGCGGGCGATATCCAGCATCTGTTCGCACAGCTGCAGCACAGTGGTGTCGCGAAACGGCGTATGCAGAGCCGTGCGCGCTACGCTATTCCGCAGCTCCGTTACTTCAGCCTGTGACCAGTCGGCGATCATATTCCATGCCGCGGTTTCGGCCGGTTCATCATACAACAAACCTTTCCACAGTGCCGGCAGCGAGCAAATCCATGGCCAGCCTCCGGCATCAGCGCCGCGCATTTCCAGGTATTGTTTCAGGCGCACATCGGGAAAGAGCGTCGAAATGTGCAGTTCCCAATCATCCATGGTCGGATATTCACCGGCCAGCTGCGGCAGTTTGCCCCGCATAAAGTCCCTGAAGCTGCCTCCGGCACAATCTATATATATATCGTTACGCATAACAAAGTACATCGGCGCATCAAGTGCCCATTCGGTGTATGATGCAAAGCCGAAATTGTTTTCAAAGATACAGGCAGGCACGCCTGTCCGTTTCGGGTCGGTATCGAGCCAGCAGGCCGCGCGACG